>JAADHX010000337.1 GCA_013151655.1 Actinomycetota bacterium | reverse complement strand
TGTCCGTCGAGTATGCACAAGGCCGAATCGAGGACCTTCTGGCCGGCGAAGACTTCGGAGACTGGACACTGGGTGATGTCGTGCCTGGCCCCGCGGAGCGGCCGTGCGCCAGCTTCTCTCTCGACGTAGCGGCCAAGGTCATCCTGCTGGTGCCGGTTCCCGAACCACCGGCAGGGGAACAGGGTTCGTGAGCCATTACCGAATGGTGCCGGATGTCACCGCCGGTGCGTTCTAACGAGAATCGGTGGACTGTCCCGGGGACGAGAGCCCCTGAGGGATGCTGCAGGATGCCACCCTCAGGCAGTGTGGAACTGCCCGGCACCTCCCAGACCAGGGCTCTGTCACATCGGCCCGGTGTGGGTTTGCCACGTCGCGGTGCTCCCATCCGCGGGGGCGCCGTCCTGTGCCCATTGAATTTGACAGCTTGTGCCTCGGTCGCAGGAATCGCGCGACTGTTGTGCTCGTCCGGACTCGTACTAGGTGTCCGACGTCAAGAAGAGAGAGGAGTTCGGACATGGAGGGAGTACAAAGATCGATACGGGACCGAACAGTGCGACTGCTTGTGGTCATTATGCTGGTCTTCTCAACACTGGCCATTGGTCAGGGTGAGGCGCAGGCGGCCACGTCATACAACTGCACCGGGGCGTACACGAGTAGCCAGGCATGGCACACGGGTTCGACGACTCGATGGACAGGTGGCACTAGCAGAAGCAACATCATTTGGAGCTTCTTCACGACCACGGGCTGTTCTGGCAGTTTCCTTCCCGGCGGCGCGAGCGCCAACCTGTCGATGCGGGTTCTGTTCTGCTCAGGTTCGGGAGGGACATCCGGAGGAAGCACGTTCACATCCGTGACCGCCAAGTACCTCGCGACGAGCGTGAAAGCGGGCACTTGCTTCAAGGTCCAGTGGAGACCGAACAACAGCGCTACTGACTACGAGGACTTCGACGGCAAGATCATCTGGCAAACCAGTTGACCCACAGAGCAGGACCACTGACGGTGGTGCCCCAGCCGAAACGGGTGTGGGTACCACCGTCACGTCGTCTGTTGGCAGCTGCTATCTCGGTCGTAGTCCTGGTCGGCGCTGGTTGCTCGACGAATAGTGTCAAGACCCCAGAGGAACCCAGAGAGGTCCTATCTGGTACGGTGATCGTGCAGATCGATGAATTCCCGGAAGCCGTTACTCGCCTTGCGGAAGGCTACGACACGCCGCCGGGCGGTCGAGTACGGCCTGAGACGATCGAGGCGTCCATCATTGCCGAGCAGTCCCTCGAGTCGATTGTCGCCTTCCGTGTCGCGTGTCAGTGGTTCCAATACTGGCTCGATACCCGAGTCTTGGGCGATGGGGAGGCCGAGGCGACGGCACGGACATCGTTGGAAGGTCTGTCGGATTGGCCAATCGTCCAGCGAGATGGACTAGTCCCGTTCTATGCGCCGCTGATCAGCGCAATGATTGACGGCGACGATGCGGCAATCGAGTATCACCTCGACGTCAACTGTCCCGACGTGCGGCTTGAACTTCCAGGCGACTAGACAGATTCCGGAACGGAACTCGTTCGTACCGGATGGACATTCCCACAGTATGGAGAGAGAAGGCGTGGCGGCATTTCCTAGGTGAAGCACCTGCGAGGTTGATGATCCCGTGAGCGATCCCTTGAGCGAGGAACTGGAGAAGAGCGACCTGGAACTGTGGTCGCGCATAGCAGCGCGTGGCGATGCGAACGCCTTTGCGTGTCTATTCGATCGGCACGCATCAACCATCTACAACTATGCCTTCCGCCGCTGTGGCGATTGGTCGACGGCCGAGGAGATCGTTGCAATGACGTTTCTAGAGACGTGGCGACGTCGTCAGAGTGTGACTTTCGATGGCGACTCGGCACGCCCCTGGCTGCTGGGTGTGGCCACGAATGTTCTGCGGAACTCATGGCGGTCTCGGCGACGCTTCAGGGTGGCGGTAGAGCGTCTCGCCGGGCGGAGCACGGAGGCTGTCTGGGAGGAGGATGAGATCGTTCGACGACTCGTTGCCGACCAGACCAGGGAAGTGCTTGCCGAAGCGATCGAGCGCCTCTCGAGACGCCAGCGCGATGTCGTCTGGCTCTGCCTTGTCGAGGATGCTACGTACCGAGAAGCCGCAGAATCGCTGGGCATACCAGTGGGAACTGTGAGATCACGACTGTCAAGGGCCCGTCAACAACTGCGAGGCGACTCTGCGTTGGAACTGTTCTGGGTTACCGGACATGGCATTGGTAGCGATGACACTCCCGTTTCGAGGAAGACCACATGAGCGACCGGCTGACACCACCAGAGCGATTCGACATCCCAGACGAACACCGCCACGCACTACGCAACATCGTGCTTATGGAGATCTCGCACAAGCGCACGAGCAGGAGAATCGGGCGGCGAGCATTGGCCGTGACGGTGGCTCTCGCTGTATTGACGACCGTGGGTATCGCTGGTGCCGCTCTTCGCCGAACCGAGTTAGACCCCGCGACAGAAGTGTTCCCTGAGAATAGAGCCGAGGCGATCGCCCGCCTTGCCGAAGGCATTCCGCTGCCGGACGGCGGGAGTTTCGACGGCCTGATCGACGTGAACTACACCGAAGACGAGACCGGTCTTGCCGGGACGTTGGCATTCAATGCTTGGTGCCAGTGGACGGGATCGTGGATCGACGGGACCGTCGACAACGATCCCGGGCAGCAGCATCAGGCGACAATCGTGATGAGGCAGGTGCCCACGTGGCCCGCGATCGCTGCCACTGATGGGGGCGGCACCAGCTCTACCCTCACCGCGATAGTGACGGCGGCCGTCACAGGAGACCTTGACACGGTGGTTGTGCACTATCAATCAAACTGCACCGGAGTTGATCCCGATCGCGACGCCGATCTGGCCAAGCGCTGGCCGCTTGAGTCCAGCATACCCATCGATACAGGTCCCATCTGTGACGACCTGCAGGCAGTTTTGGCCGACCTAACGTCGGAGGAAGCGACCGACCCAATGATGATGCTGGAACAGGCAGTCGAACTCGCCGCATCTGGACCCGAAGAGTTCCTTCCGCTCGTGGACCTGCTTGAGGGTGCAATCGAATCGGGCGATGCTGCGGCTGCACTTCCGGACATTCAGGATCGCCTGGGTTCACTGTGCGGGAGAGGGTCCTGATGCGACGCTTCTTGATTGCCCTGGCCCTCGGTCTGGTAACGGCCTCGTGCACCACGACCGGCACGGCCCGAACTGTCGCCGACGAGCTCGACACAACGGTACATGACCTCATCGCTGAAGGGAATGCAGCGACCAAGCCGCCCCCGACGGGTGATTCGAGCGTTTCGGACAACGACATTGAGGAACTCCGCACCGTCCTATTCGGAGGTGGCGGAGCAGACTCAGAGCTGACGCTCCACCTTCGGCATGAGGAGATCCTAGTTGATTGCATGGCTGATCAGGGATTCGAGTATGTCGCGATGCCGTATGCCGGGTCCTTGTCATCCCCTCGTCTAGATACCTCTCTCGACGCCGACGAGTTCGCCGAACTCTACGGGTTCGGTCGCTCGACTCTCTTTGAGGTTGAGGAACTAGCGAGCGCGGTCGTCGCCGCCACCCACGTTGATCCCAACGAATCGCTCCGCAACGCTATGTCCGACTCCGAGCGGACGGCGTACCTCAATGCGTTCTTTGGTCCGCCAGCTCCCGGTTCCAGCTCAGAGGACGGCAGCTACAGGCCTGCCGATCGCAGAGCTGGTTGCAACGGCGAGGCCGCCGCTGTCTACGGAGGGGTCCAATCGTTCGACATCTCTGACGAGGCTCGCGACGCGCTGTTGAGTATCGCGCGCAGGTCGTGCAAGCCGATCCCGATGTTCGGGCAGCCCAAGACGAGTGGTCTACGTGCATGCGTGCTGCTGGGCACGATGTCACAACTCAAGAGGACCTGGTGAGCGTAGTTGATGAATGGCTGTCGCCCGTGCTGGCCACCTCAGAAACCAAGACCGTGACCACCACCGGCCCAGACGGTGCCTCGATCACGGTTGAGGTTCCTGATCTCGACCAACTTGCTCTCTCCACTGTACAACGACGTGAAATCGAGCTTGCGCTCGTTGATCGAGTCTGCGATGACGCCAGCGGCCTCACCGAAGCGACAACGAAGGCACGGGAGACCGCTCAGGACCAGGCAATCAGCCAGTGGTTCGGCGAGCTGTCGGAATCGCGCTAGGGCAGGCGTGACCCGCATGAGCAATGGCAGTTGGCCCGGTCTGCATTTAGGCCTCGCATTGGTCGCATTGGTCGCTGCCGCTGCTATCGGCTGGATCGCTGCCCTGAGCATTCAGTCCCCGGCGGAGGTTGCAGCACGGACAGCACCGCCCAATCCTTCCTTGATCACAGTGCCCATTGAATCGACCGAACTCAGCAGTGACGTCGTGGTGCGCGGCGATATTCGCTATGACGCACCGACGCAACTCTCGCTGTCCGGGTCCCTCGGACCCGACATCGAATCGTCCGTTGTCACTGCAATAGCTGAGGAGGAGGACGATATCAACGATGGGAGTGTGATTATGGAAGTCGCCGGAAGGCCGGTTTTCGTGCTCCAAGGCTCCATCCCCATGTACCGCGCTCTGCGGCCGGGATCGCAGGGACCTGACGTCACTCAGCTTGAGCAGGCCCTCGTTCGCCTCGGATACCTCAACGCTGATCCCGACGACCTGTGGGACGCCAACACCACTGATGCGGTGACCGCGTGGTACGAGGCGGCCGGCTACAGCCCCAATCCGCCAGTCAACAGCGATGCAGCAGCCCTTGATGCCGCCCACGAGAGACTCAGCTCCGCCGACGCAGCTCTCCGCGACGCCCAAGCGTCACTCGCGGCAGCAGGAGCCCCGAACCCCGAATCGGCTGAGATCGCCGCCCGCTCCGCCGTCGAGACAGCAAGAGAACAACTCGCTAGCACCGAACGCGACGGTGCCACGGCCAATGCAGCGGCTGCCGCCAACCTGGCCAGCGCCCGAGACGACGCCACAACAGCCGACGAGGCGTTCGCCACTGCCGCGGATCGGCTCACCCAAGCCGAGCAAGGTACCCACCCCGACACTGGCGAGCCGCCCACGGACACCGAACTCGATGAACTCCGAGACGCAGTGACAGCCGCCACCCACGCGGTCGAAGCCGCACAGCAGGCTATCGGATCTGCTGAAGTCGATGTCGTTGGAGTGTCCACAACCCAAGCTAGCCTGATCCGCCAAGCCAGAGACGCTTTGGCGATCGCCGAAGCACAGCTGAGCGAACTCCTCGCCCCACCAGACACGGGTACCCAGAAACGGCAGGTCACTGCCGCAGCTCAGGAGAGAGACGCCGCCACTGAAGCGCTGGCCCTCCTCTCCAACAAGGCAGGACCCTGGATCCCCGCTGGCGAGCTGATCTACGTGTCGGAGCTGCCAGCCCGCGTTGACGCCGTCACCCTGGCTGTCGGGGACCCTGTGGTACCGGGCTTCGTGACGTTGTCGGCATCGACCCTGTCAATCCACACCGCTATACCAGTCCGTGACACCTCACTGGTCACGCCAGGCGCGCCCGTGATGATCCACCATGACTCGCTCGAGATTCCCCTCGAAGGAACCGTGGTCCACATCGCCGAGCGGCCCGGTACGAACGGCGTGGCTGGCGACGCCACATACGCCGAAATCGCGGTCGACGGAATCCCAGCCGCCCTCACCGGGCTCAACGTTCGGATCGTCATCCCCATCGAGAGTAGCGACGGAGCCGTCCTCGCCGTACCCGCAGCCGCCCTCTCGGTCACAACATCCGGACAGACTCGGATTGAGCTACTCGACGGCACCATGACGAGAATTGTCAACGTCGAAGTCGGCCTTGCGGCCGACGGCCTTGTAGAGATCACCCCGTCTGGCGATGAGCTCCTCGAGCCGGGGATGCAGGTGGTCATTGGACGCGATCGTGGCACGTGAACCGATCGCTCTGCTCACCGACCTTGAACGCCACTTTGCGGCAGGTGACGTCATCGTACGAGCTCTTCAATCCGTTTGCCTCACCGTCGAACACGGCGACTACGTCACCGTCATGGGCCCCTCCGGCAGCGGCAAGTCGACACTCCTCAACATCCTCGGACTCCTCGACCGCCCGACAGCGGGCACGTTCCACCTTGATGGGATCGACGTTGGAACGCTCACCGACCGAGACCGCTGCCACCTGCGCGCACGGCGCATCGGCTTCGTGTTCCAATCATTCCACCTACTCGCACACATCTCTGCGTTCCAAAACGTCAAGCTAGGCACGATCTACACCACCACACCACGTGCCAAACGCCGAACGCTCGCCTACGAAGCTCTTGAACGTGTCGGCCTCGCACATCGGGCCGATTTCCTACCTCCAACCATGTCGGGCGGTGAACGCCAAAGAGTCGCCGTTGCCCGGGCTATCGTCGCCAACCCATCCCTGCTCCTCTGCGATGAGCCAACCGGGAATCTTGACACCGAAACAGGATCCACTGTGCTCGACGTCTTCGCAGAGCTGAGGCAATCCTCAGACCTCACGCTGATCGTTGTCACTCATGACCCAGACGTAGGCGACCGAGCCGACCGCACCGTCCACATTCGGGACGGATTCATGGTGACCACGTGACTCGCCAGCCAGGAACCTGGAGACCTACCGTGTTCTTCGACCTCATCAGCGAAGCACGTACCGGCCTCCTCACCCGCCCGGGACGCACAGCCCTCACAGTGCTTGGAACAGTCCTCGGTGTCGCCGCTCTCGTCGCCACGCTTGGCATCGCGAAGTCGGCCGGCAACCAGATCGTGGGCCGATTCGACGAACTCGCCGCAACCTCGGTTGTCGTCACCTCCACACTCGGCAACGACCAAGTGCTCACCCTACTTCCTTGGGACTCCGAGCAGCGTATCACCCGTCTCAACGGCGTCGCCGCCGCCGGCACAATCACTCCTGTGGCGACGGGTGGCGCCCTCACCGCCGCCGTCCCGATCCACGACCCCCGCGGACAAGCCGAGTTCCAACTCCCTGTGTTTGCCGTCTCACCCGGCCTGTTCGCAGCCGCGAGAACCCAACTCCTCACCGGCCGCACCTTTGATGCTGGGCACTCACAGCGACAGGACAACGTCGCCGTCCTCGGCCCCGGCGCCGCCAGACGACTCAACGTCACCTACATCGACCGGCTTCCCGTCATTTTCGTCGGTGACCAAGCATTCGTCGTCATAGGCATCCTCGAACAAGTCGGTCGCACACCGGATCTGGCCGACGCCGTCGTCATACCCGAAGGCACAGCGCAGCACATCTACCAACTCGAAGCACCGACCACCGTCCAGATCGACGTGGAGATCGGCGCAGCCACACTCATCGCCGAACAAGCCCCCATTGCCCTTGCACCCAACACCCCCCAGGATCTCAGGGTCCTCAAGCCCGCCGAGCCGACCCAGCTCCGAGCCGACGTTGCCGACGACGTCAACGTCCTCTTCCTAATCCTCGGGGGAGTCGCCCTGCTCGTGGGCGCCATAGGCATTGCTAACGTCACGCTCGTGTCCGTACTCGAACGCACCGGTGAGATCGGACTCCGCCGCGCATTGGGCGCTACCAAATACGCCATCACTGCCCAGTTCCTGCTCGAGTCAGCCACCATGGGATTCATGGGCGGCATCATCGGCACCAGTATCGGCATCGCAGTCGTCGCGGTTGTGGCCACCACAAGAACATGGACCCCCGTCATTGACCCATGGATACCACTTGCCGCGCCCATCGTCGGCACCCTCACCGGACTCGTCGCTGGCGCCTACCCGGCGATACGGGCCGCAGGACTCGAACCCGTAGCTGCCCTCCACAATGCCTAGCCTCGCGCACGCTCTCGCCGCCCAGCCGGGTGTCGTGCTGAGACCTCCGGTCCAATCTTCGATTGTCCTCAGAGGCGCGTACGCAGACGATTCTCGTCTCTCTCCCCCCACCAACAAGAGCGCACCACGTCCGCGGATAGATCTGGCCTCCGTTCGAAGAACCCGTTCATCCCTACTTGACAGCACGCGGCAAAAGCCAACGCCCGCTTCGTGGCAAGGGCATGCTTCAGGGGCTCTCCGCGACGTAGGGATGAACAGGCACGATGTCGTAGAGAGGATCGAACCAGTTCTTGGGGGCGAGGGCGCGTGCTCCGAGGTGGTCGGCTATGTCTGAGTCTTCGATCCCGTCCCACGCCGGGTTGAACAGCATGAGGATGTCCGTATCCGGGAATG
>JAADHX010000410.1 GCA_013151655.1 Actinomycetota bacterium | reverse complement strand
AGGGCGATCATTTCCCGTTCGACCTTGCGAAGCGACTTGGTGCCGGCCATGGCTGATTCATACACCGCCAGGTGAGCCGCCATCCCGGTGGGGTTTAGTGAGTGGACAGCCAAGATGTTGTCGACCCGACCGTATACGGGGTCGACCACCGCATCGTGCAACGGGGCGAGGTCGTCAGTCCACTCGCTGTCGGGCACCATCTCAATCCAAGACATACCCCGATCAGACCACGATCCGCGCCCCCGGTCCAGCCCAAACCCCCCGGTCCAGCCCAATCCCGCAACCAGTGTCGAGGATCGTCGCCCTGACGACGCTTCTAGACACAGGTTGCGACGTGGGCTGGAAATTACTGAACCTGTGCCCAAAACCGCGGTGATAACCGCGTTTCTAGGCACAGGTTGCGGAATTTCGTGGTGAACTGGGGCGGGTTAGAACACTGGGAGCAGACTTTGATTGAATCGCCGAGCAGAACCACTACGGGCTACGAGTCGTTGAATGACAAGCTGGTGGTCGTCACGGGCGCTGGAAATGGAATCGGTCGTGCCATCGCGCAGCGGTTCGGCTCCGTGGGCGCGGTGGTTGTTGTCAACGACATCGATCAAGGCGATGCCGAAGCTACCGCCGAGACAATCGTCGCCGCAGGTGGACGCGCCATGCCCGTGGTTGCCGACGTTTCGGACGGTGAGCAGGTGGCGATCATGTTCGAGAACACAACCGCAGCTCTGGGCCCGGTAGACGTGCTCGTCAACAACGCCGGTCTCATCGATCCCATGTTGCACTTTTTCGAAGCCGACGAAGCCTGGTGGCGACGAATTCTCGACGTGAACCTCACTGGCCACTTCTTGTGCTGTCAGCAGGCAGCGCGCATCATGGCCAAGAACGGCGGTGGATCGATCATCAACATGTCGTCAGGAGGAGCAACCCAAGCCCACCGCTCATTCACCGCGTACGACGCCGCTAAGGGCGGTATCGAAGCCTTCACTCGCGCTTTGGCACTCGACTTGGGGCCGTACAATGTGCGCGTCAATGCTCTGATGCCAGGTTCGATCGACACCAGCGGATTGACTACCGAAGAGCGGGCACACCAGGGCGAGGACATCCCTCTCGGCCGAGTCGGCGATCCGTTCGACATGACCGGCGCCGCCCTGTTTCTGGCTTCAGACGATGCGTCGTACATCACCGGCGACGTGATCAAAATCGATGGCGGAATGTTGGCTCAGCAGCGATCGGCCACGGTCGACATCGTGGACCTAGCAGGGTTCCCTAAGCTTGCCGACCTGTGAAGCAGCCCGCCCACGGCGTTTGCGCCTGATTCTGTGACGACGTCGGGCCGCCACAACTACCGGAACGACTACTGGGACGTCGTCATTGTCGGTGGGGCGGTCATCGGCAGCAGCGTTGCCTATTTCTTGACCGAGAACCCAGACTTCGATGGTTCGGTGCTCGTTGTCGAACCCGATCCGACGTATGAACACTCATCGACAACGCTGTCTCTGGCCAGCATCCGCCACCAGTTTTCGAACCCGATCAACATCGAGATCTCGATGTTCGGTACTGAGTTCGGGCGCGATTTCCATAGTCGTGTGGAGGTCGATGGAAACGCCCCCGATTTAGCGTTTCGCGAGACGGGCTACATGTTCTGCGCAAGCGACAGTTCACTCCCCCAACTGCGTCGAAACGTAACGTTGCAGCAGAACCATGGGGCCGACGTGAAGCTGCTGAGCACCCGAGAGGTCGCCGACCGCTTTCCGTACCTCAATGTCGACGACCTAGCTGGGTGCAGCCTCGGCGAGACCGGCGAAGGAACCCTCGACGCCTATTCGCTACTGATGGGGTTCAAACAACGAGCGAGGCACAACGGTGCGGTGTACTCCACCGGTCGGGTAACGGGTCTCGTGGCATCTGGGGCTCGGGTGACGCATGTCGAGCTCGATTCGGGCCAGCGCATTTCTTGTGGCCACGTCGTCAATGCGGCCGGGACTGGCGCAGCCCATATCGCGTCGCTGCTCGGGTTGGATCTTCCTGTCGAGCCCCGCCGGCGGTCGGTGTTCGTGTTCGCATGCGACGTGCCGATCGAGCGACGATTCCCGCTTACGATCGACACGACCGGTGTTCATGTCAGAACCGAAGGACCCTATTTCGTTGCCGGTGGCGTGCCGCTCAACGACACCGCGGTCGAAACTGGCGACTTCGCCGTTGCTGCTGATGAGTTCTACGACCAAGTCTGGCCGGCGCTGGCCCATCGCATTCCGCAGTTCGATCGCATCAAGTTGCTGAGGTCGTGGGCTGGCCACTATGCGTATAACACTCTCGACCAGAACGCGGTTGTTGGGGCGCCTCCTCAGGTCGAGAACTTTCTCTTTGCCAATGGGTTCAGCGGCCACGGCCTACAACAAGCACCTGCTGTCGGGCGAGGTATCGGCGAACTCATTACCTACGGCGCTTATCGAAGCCTCGACCTCAGCGATCTTGGATACGGGCGGATCTTGAGCGGCGAACCTTTCGTCGAAGAGGCCATCATCTAACGGGCAGCCTGCCGGGGAATGGCTGATGGCCACAACCATAAGGCCGAAATGTAGACACATTCGCCTACATTGTGCATACTTGGGGTATGTCGACGACCACGATCAGAGTAGATACCGACACGCATGCCCAACTCGCGGAGTTGGCCAAGACGTCCAACACATCACTGCTACAAACCGTTAGCGCCGCGGCCGAAGCCCTCCGCCGGCAACGATTCGCTGAAGACGTGACGTCCCGTTTGGCCGAGATGCGCGCCGATGACCACATCTGGTCTCAGTACCTGCATGACGCTGAAACAACATCGGTCAGCGATGGCCTCAACTAACGAGATCTGGCTCTGCGACTTCGGCGAACCGTACCCAGGCGAGCCCGCATCCTTGCGGCCTGCTCTGATCTTGGGTCCCCCTGAGACGTTCGGACCCGTGTTTCCGTTCGTCATTGTCGCTCCCCTAACGACCAGCTATCGCAACCTACCGCTTCATATCGAGGTCGAGCCCACCGCACAAAGCGGACTCGACCTGGTCAGCTACGTCCAGTGCGAGCTGATCCGATCTGTGAACAGGCAGCGGCTGGTCCATTGCATCGGGGCCATCGGACTAGATGCGTCCAACGACATTCGCAACATCATCATGACGCTCCTCGGCTACTAGCTCGACACCTGCGCTAGTCGAAGATCAGACGGAAGATTCCGGGTTCGTTGGTGTTGGAATTGGTCAAGAAGAACATGGCGAGGTCCTGTTCACCGTCGCCGTTGCCAACCTCGTCGAACCTCACCCGGATCTGGATGTGCGAATCGTCGGCTGCTATCGCGCTACTAGCAGCCTCGGTGACATCGCACCTGAACCGGCCATCGGAACCGACAGTGCACGCCGAGGTAGGCCCGGTCGGTTCGGTCTCGAACACCGGTGGGCTGAAGTTGTCGAACGAAACGGGCGCGGCGCGCAGCGTTCCAAGCGTGCCGAAAGGATCGCCCTGCACGTTTAGCGCATCCGACACAAGGCTCACGCTTTCGAAAGGTGGCAGCTGGGACGGAAGTTCGAAAGCCAGGAAGATCTGCACGCCGTCGTCGTTGGGAAAGTTCTCGTTCAGGTTGTCACCCGCGAAAAGCCCGGTACCACTGCCGGCAAACCCCCTGGGAGTATGGCCTTCGAGCGAGCCGTCGCCGACGTTAGGGATCTCGAGCACCACAGGGGCGAGGCCGACGCCAATCAGGTACCCACGGGCGAAGTACCGGGCGACCGTTTGCTCTTCGGGTGTTAGGGCTTCTCCGTTAGTGCCGGAGAACAACAACCGATCAGCGTCGTCGAGGTCGTGGTGGAGCCCAAGGATGTGACCGATCTCGTGGCTAGAAACCCGTTCGTCGTTGACGCCTGGTTCGTCGACGACGAAGAACACTCGCTGCGAAGATGGGGCGAAGCCATTGACGCGCCCGGCGCTAGCCACATAGAAGCCGTTGATAACCCCAGGTTCAGGTATGTCGAACTCCCTACCGGCGGCCCGCAAGAAGTCGTCGGGGTCGAGCTGGTCGATTCCCGTGAGCAACTCGGCTGGAACCACGATGGTCTCAACCCGAACCGGGTCGAATACCACATCGGCTTGGGCCCAAATTGTGTTCATCTTGTCGGCGATCGACCGGAGTTCGTCCTCTGTTCTGGACGAAGACCCAAACACGCTCTCATCGCTCGATGCGACTCGGTAGAGCGATAGAGGCACTCGAAGCACGGCTCTAATGGTCGTGTCGACAGACGTCGCCGCACCGACCTCGGTGACCGGCGAGCTTGTCGGCCCCGAGTCGGCCGCAGTTTCATCTCCGGACGAACACGAAGCCAGCAACAATGCGGTAGCAGCAATCAGAAGTCTCACACCATGACAAACAGATCGAGCCAGGCC
>JAADHX010000421.1 GCA_013151655.1 Actinomycetota bacterium | reverse complement strand
CGTGGCGATCGGAACCATGCGAATGAGCGGCTCCCGTTTTGTTCGCCTTGGCGCCGGGGCGTTCGTCGAGGTGTTTCGCAACATTCCTGCGCTCATCCAAATCATCTTCTGGGCGTTCGCCTTCCCTAGCCTTTTCGGTGCTGATGTTCGGCGCGCCGTGTTCTTCGATAATGTGCTATGGGATGCAGTCCGCACGCTGACTGGCATTCCGATTCCCTACTACGCCGTCGCCGCGAGCGTCGGCCTGGTATTGAACACCGGGGCTCACCTTGCCGAGATCTTTCGTGCCGGCGCGGGGTCAGTTCCGAACCAAGACGTCGAGGCCGCCACCATGTTGGGGGCTGGTCGTTGGTTGGTGCTCTCATCGATCGTGATTCCAGGCGCCTTGCGCTCCTCATTCCCGGCCATAACTACCCGTCTCATCCACAACTTGAAGAACACGGCCTTAGTGTCCTTGGTAGCGGTGCCCGACCTATTCCACGCAATGCAGGGGGCGATCTCGGAGTCGTTTCGAGCCACCGAACTTTTGACGCTGACGGCGCTCAGTTATCTGGTTCTCACGGCCGGTCTGGCCAGGCTGCTTGCCTTGGTCGACGTTCGACTACATCGGGGGAGGGACATTCGTGGCGCAGTTTGAGTTCGTAGCTCGCAACCTGGGGAACTTCCTGATCGGATTCCCCGGACACCGACCCGGTGGTCTGCTCATGAGCCTGATCCTGACCGTGGTCGGATTCTCCATTGGCTTGGTCGTGGCTCTTGTTGTGGCCGCCACCCGAGACAGCGGATCGAGGGTTGTGCGGGCAGCTAGCTCTGCCTATATCCGTGTCGTCAGCGGCATCCCTCTGATTCTCTTGCTCCTGTTGACCCATCAGTTCATGGCGGGACGGACAGCGCCAGGCCTCGACCCAGCTGTGACTTCGGCTCTCCTCACCCTCGTGCTCTACAGCGGCGCCTACCAAGGCGACATTTTCGCCGCAGGATTTCGCGGCGTGCCCGATGCTGTAGTCGATGACGCCCGCCTACTCGGATGCAAGCCTTGGCAGGTGTTCGCGCTCGTCAAGGTGCCGCACAGCCTCAGAGTCATGCAACCGGCGCTCGTCAGCCAGGCCATCACCTTGTTCAAGGACTCCTCGGTCGTGGTCATCCTCGGCGTCGCTGACCTAACCACCACTGCCCGAATCGCACTGGGCTCCGACGTCACCAACGCTCCTCACTGGGTCGCCACCTACCTCACCGTCGGCGTCATCTACTTCCTCGTAGCTCTGACGCTGTCTCGTGGCGCTCACCGCTGGGAGCAGGCCTCACCCAGCCGCGGCTCGGTCCGAGCCGCCTCGCGAATTGGTTAACAGCTGACGCCGTGTCGTTGTCCAAATGTTCCGATTTGGGGGCCCGGTGGTCTGGTGGGTCGCCGCTAGAATCGCGCCGGATATCCCTACACAGACAGGACCCAGAAAATGAGATCCGTCAAAGTTGTTGCTCTGCTAATTGTGGTAGCTCTGATCGCGGCCTCTTGCGGTAGCTCAGGCGGCGAAACCTCGACGCTCGATGCCGTGAGCGACTCCGGCACGGTGCGCATCGGAGTCCGCAACGACAATCCACCCATGAGCTTCATCGACGAAGACGGTGCGTGGGTCGGCTTCGACGTCGAGCTCGCCCGCGCTATCGCCACCGAGCTCGACTTCGAACTAGAACTGGTGGTAGTCGATGGCACCACTCGGATCAGCTTCCTCCAAGACGGGCAGGTAGACATGTCGGTAGCCAGCATGAACCACACCGTCAGCCGAGAAGAGGCCATCGACTTCAGCATCACCTACTTCTGGGACAACCAGTCGTTTCTCGTCCGAACAGGGACCTACGAGTCGATTGATGATCTGTTCGGTCAGACCGTCGCCGCTAACGCGGGCAGTTCCGTAATCGATTCCTGGCATGCGTACGTGAGTGACCGCGGCGGGGCCGCTAGCGAGATAGTCGAGTTCGATGACAAACTCGCAGCCATGCAGGCACTCCGCGATGGTGCAGTCGAGGGGTACTCCGAGGACAACATCACCCTTCTGTCGCTGGCGGCCGGCGATCCCGGTTTGACCCTGCTGCCCGGTGGTCACAACCGGGTACAGTTCGGGATCGGTGTGGCCGAGAACGACTCGGACTGGCGAGACCAGGTCAACCTCGCGCTCCAGGGAATCTGGCGCAGCGGCGCATTTCAGTCCATCTACGACAGGTGGTTCGTTGGTCCCGAGCGAATCATCGATCTGCCGCTCGGCGGTGAGATTGAACTGTGGCCGTAAGCCTCTCGCTTTGTGACATCACCGTTGGCACACCGTCGGGCGTCCATGCCGTCGACCGCATCACCTTGTCGGTCAACGCGGGCGAACGCATGGTTCTGCTCGGCCCATCGGGCGCGGGCAAGACCACAACCCTCAGAGCCATTGCGGGTTTAGTACAACCCGTCGGCGGCGACATCTTGTTCAACGGCGAATCGATGTTGGGAGTCCCGGCCGAGCGTCGTGGGGTAGCGATGGTGTTTCAGGATCCCACGCTGTTCCCATACAAGACAGTCGGTGAGAACGTCGGGTTCGGGCTCCGAATCCGACGCGTCGGGACCGCGGAGCGTCGCGAACGGGTATCTGAGGCACTGGCCAGCGTGCAGTTACCTGGGTTCGAAGAGCAATGGACCGACGAAATCTCCGGGGGCGAACGCCAACGGGTTGCGCTGGCCCGTTCGTTGGTCTTGCGGCCAAAGGTCCTCCTGTTGGACGAGCCGCTAACGAGCCTAGATCCGTCGTTGCGCGAGGAGTTGGCAGCACTCATCTGTCGAATACAGCGCGACTGGGCCATAACAACTGTCATGGTTACCCATGACCTTGGCGAGGCCACCGCGGTCGCCGACCGCATCGCCTTGATGATGGATGGGCGGATCCGTCAGGTCGGCTTTCCCAGAGAGTTCTACGAAGAACCTGCCGACGCCGCTGTTGCTCGGTTCTTCGCGACTAACAAGGCCTGGAGCCCCCGGCAAAACGACCAACATGTCGGCACCGAGGCAGACCCAAAGAGAATGGACCGAACATGACTGAAACCACAAACGCCCTCAAGGGCTCGGTAGGGGTGGCTCTCCTGCGGATCACTCTTGGAGTGATTCTCTTGGTTGCGTGGTTTGACAACCTCGACAAAGGTCTCTACACCGCCGACGGGTTCGAAGGATTCATGAACTACTTGTTCGACGAGAACGGCAACGACAGCAGTCTGGGTTTCTACCAGTCGATCATCGACGCAATCGTGATTCCTCTCGCCGGGCCATACGGCGCCTTCCAAGCGGTCGTAGAACTGATACTCGCGCTGGCACTAATCTTTGGAGTCGGCACTCGGTTGGCCAGCTTGGTTGCTGTGTTGTTCTTCGGAAACCTCTTCTTGGCCTATTTCGGTGGCAACGAGTGGATCTGGACCTACGTGCTGCTGTTGATGTCGGCACTCACCGTGTTCCTCGGATATGGCGGTCGTAAGTTTGGCGTCGACGAATACCTCGTTCGCTCCAAGGGCGAATCTCCACGCAACATGGTTTGGTGACTGGTGCCTTGTTGCCACGGTAGGTCGAGCGCGTTGGCCAGCCCATGACGTTGGTCCTGGTCGCGGTCGGAATCGCCTATGTGATTCTGACCGTCCTGCTCATCGCGTTCGGCGCCAACCTCATGTGGTTTTCGCTGACTGTCTGGCGGCGAGGCCCGGTGGAGCGTCGCAACGACACCGGGCTCGCAACGCTGACGACCGAGACCGTGCTGCTCGAAGCAGCGCCGTCCGAGACAGCGCCGCGAGTGACGGTCCAAATTCCGATCTACAACGAACTTTACGTGTCCGAACGCGTGATCGAGGCCGTTTGTGCGCTCGAGTATCCGCGCGAGTTACTACAGATCCAGGTCCTCGACGACTCCACCGATGCCACAACCGACATCGTGGCTCGCGTCGTGGCCAAAGCTAGGGCACAGCAGATCGACATCGTCCATGTACGTCGCGCCGAACGCGATGGCTACAAAGCAGGCGCACTGCGAAACGGAATGCTCTCCGCCACCGGTGAGTTCATCGCAATATTCGATGCCGACTTTGTTCCGGAACCGGACTTTCTTGTGCGGACGGTGCCTCACTTCGATGACGACAGTGTCGCTTTTGTTCAGGGCCGCTGGGGCCACTTCAATCGAGATCACTCATGGCTAACCCGACTTCAATCACTGGCAATCGATGGCCACTTCCTGGTCGAACAAGCGTGCCGTGGGGTTCGGGGCTACTGGTTCAACTTCAACGGGACCGCGGGAATTTGGCGGGCCACCGCCATCGAGGACGCCGGCGGGTGGCAGGCCGAGACCCTCACCGAAGACCTCGACCTTTCGTACCGCGCCCACCTTCGAGGCTGGCGCGGCCACTTCGTC
>JAADHX010000476.1:7890-8437 GCA_013151655.1 Actinomycetota bacterium | reverse complement strand
ACGCTTGGTCGTTCGACAATCCCGCTCGGCCAACTGGCAGGGGAGGGGACCGACCTCGACGACTACATTCGGCTTAACGACGAGATCTTCCCGTACAGCTACCTGTTCAACGTAACCGGTTGGCCTTCGATCTCGGTTCCAGGCCAGATGTCCGCGGCCGGTCTTCCGATCGGGGTGCAGCTATCGGCTCGTCGCGGCAGCGAACATCAACTTCTCGACTTGGCCGCAACACTGTGGCCAGATCCGAGCCTGTAGGATACACTTCCAACATGAACAACAATCCTCAACCTCTTGGCGGAAACGACATGCCCCGCTTTGGCGGCATGGCCACGTTCATGCGGCTGCCAGGCACCTCAAACCCAGCCGACCTCGACGTAGCGGTAGTTGGAGTTCCCCTCGACATCGGCACATCGAATCGCCCAGGAGCGCGGTTCGGGCCCCGAGCCATCCGCGACGAATCCGTGCTGTTGCGTCCATACAACATGGCCACCCGGGCGGCCCCGTTCGACAGCCTTCGAATCGACGACACCGGCGACGTCGCCACAAA
>JAADHX010000476.1:0-7879 GCA_013151655.1 Actinomycetota bacterium | reverse complement strand
TCCATACAATCTCGCCGATTCAGTCGACCGCATTACCGCCCACTATGAGGAACTGCTGAAGCACGATCTGAAGACTGTCACCATCGGCGGCGATCACACCATCGCTCTGCCCATACTTCGGGCCATTGCAGCCAAACACGGGCCCGTCGGTATGGTCCATATTGACGCCCACACCGACATCAACGACACCATGTTTGGCGAACGAATCGCCCACGGCACACCGTTTCGTCGGGCCGTAGAAGAGGGCCTTCTAGACGGGTCGCGAGTAGCCCAGATTGGTGTCCGTGGCACTGGCTACGCGGCCGACGACTTCGACTGGTCGCGCCAGCAGGGCTTCCGAGTTGTTCAGGCAGAAGAGTGTTGGTACAAGAGCCTTGCCCCTCTGATGGGCGAGATTCGAGACCAGCTTGGCGCTGGACCGGTGTACTTGAGTTTCGACATCGACGGACTCGACCCGGCCTATGCGAGTGGCACCGGGACGCCCGAGATCGGCGGCCTGACCACGCCCCAAGCTATGGAAATTATCCGCGGCTGTCGCGGCCTCGACGTCGTCGGTTGCGACTTGGTTGAGGTCGCCCCCATATACGACACGAGCGGGGCAACGAGCCTTACCGCCGCGAATCTGCTGTTCGAGATGTTGTGCATCTTGCCTGGCGTTCAGTACAGGGACTAGCTCATGTCCACCGACCGAAATTGAGGAATCCAGCCACATTGAATGTGGGTCAAGCCCTCAATTTGCTCGCTTTTGTGAAGGGATGGCATCGCTAGGACGTGCCCTCATCCAGATGTTGGTGGTACTCGACAGCCGTGATGGGCCCACCGGCGTCGCTGGTCCGGCCAGCGTCAGATTCAGGAAGGAAAGGCTGCATCAGGTCGATACGTTTCCAGCTTGGGTGTGGTTGGGCTCCTGCTTCGTCGGGGATGTATGGCGAATCGGCGACCCGTTCGTGTTTGTGTATGTACCGCGCGCAGTTGACGAATACGTTCTCAACAGTGGCCTTCACGACCAACAACGCTGAAGGGAACCGATCCATAAGTTCTTCGTCGCGGACCAGCGACGCGGTGGCATGAACCCGAAGGCGATGGGGAGTTTCGAGATCTATGAACAGCAGACCGATCTTGGCCTGGGCCTCGACATTGCCAGCGGACAGGAACATTCCATTGCCGTCATAGATGGGGAAAGCGAGGGTCGACTCGTCGATGACCTGCACTACACCGGTCGGTCCGCCCTTATATGAAACGGTGGGCCAGCCGCTCGCGTCGAGGGTCGACAGGAAGAAGAAGTCCCTCGATCCGATGAAATCCTGCTGCTCGACACCAAGCACCGAGGTGACGATGCCTGCTTCCATAACATCGGCCAGACGAACAGTGTCGAACTCAGCCTGGAGGGCCCGATGGCTGTCGTCATAGAGCTTGCTTGCAGGATGCTCGTCGGTCATTGATGGCTCAGTTCTTCGGGTGGCTCCCAGGCTGCCAGTGAGAGGTCCCACCAGTAGTCCTTGCGGTCAAGTCGATCACCTAGCGATGTGGCGAGAGTGCGAATCCAACTGCCCAACTCCGTTGAGAATCTGCCCTCTGAAACGCGAACGTCGAGCAAGTCCCAGTCTTTCATTTCCCACGTTCCGTCAGGCCACACGACGAGGTCCACTTCAAGATCTTGGGTATCCATGGTGTTGCCATAAAGGCGCGGTGCTGTCTGAAGGTTGATATACCAACAGACGAAGTTGCGTTCGGGCCCGTTCCAAAAGTGCCAGACGGCGTGGTGATCGCGCGGGTCTTGAGTCATCAAACAGCCGATGCCCTCCCAGCGGCCGCGACTCTTCCACGGGTGCTCAGCCCCGCCTGGCCAGACACCAGGTGGAAACGTGTGTGGCGAGTCTGGTTCGACGTATATCGCGAGACGATCCTCGGAGTGTTCGATCACACGAACTTGCTGTTCGATCCAGGCTTTGTCGAACCACGGCGCACTTGAGTCACCATCGCCGATGGGGCTAAACCCCATCACCTCGCGACGGGTAATCGTGTCGCCGAAGTTCCACATCAGTTTGATCCCTGGATCATTCGATCCAGGCTCTGTGATCCCTGGATCATTCGATCCAGGCTTTGACTTTTTCGATGGTTTCGAGAGGGTTTTCGCCGGCAGCTTGGATCGTGAAATGGGTTACGCCCACATCTTTGAACACCTGAAGCCGTTCGCGGACGTGGCCCTCGTCGCCGGTGAGGGTCGCGAGATCCAGATACTCGTCGGGGATTGCCGACATCGCTTCACCCCTATGGCCGCCCAAGAAAAGATCCTGGATCTTGGCGGCCTCCTCGTCCCAGCCGTAACGACAGAAGAGGTCGTTGTAGAAGTTCTTGCCCTTGGCTCCCATGCCACCAACGTAGAAGCCCGCGTTCATACGGGCCGCTTCTCGGGCCTCGACAACTTCGGGGCCATCGCCGATAGCGACCGTGCCGCCGGCGTACACATTCAAACTCTCAAGATCGTCTGAGCGCTTCGCCTTGCCCTTGTCGAGGCTGTCGCCCCACACATCGCGGAAGCGATCAGGCACAAAGAAGATTGGTTGCCAGCCGTCGGCAACTTCTGCGGTCATGGCCACATTGGCAGGACCAATCGCAGCCACAACGATTGGTATGTCTGGCCGATGCGGATGGTGCATGAACTTGAGCGGCTTGCCTAGCCCGGTGCCCTGATCTGGAGGAAGTGGCAACGTGATTGCCCGACCGTCGTGGCTAACGCGCTCGCGGGCCCAGACCTTCTTGCAGATCTCAATGACATCGCGGGTGGTGCCAATGGGTTTGTTGTAAGGAACACCATGCCAACCCTCAATGACCTGAGGCCCAGACGTACCAAGACCAAGCGTGAAGCGACCGCCAGACAGAGCGTCGATTCCCGCAGCACTCTGGGCAATAAGGGCAGCCGACCGAGAGTACAGCGGCATAATGCCAGACATGAGTTCGATGGTCGTGGTCTGCCCCGCCAGATAACCGAGCGTCGAGACCAAGTCGAACCCGTAAATTTCGGGCGTGATGACCACGTCGATACCCGCCGACTCAAGGTCACGAACGTGGCCCGCCATCTTCTGTGGATCTCCGGTGAAGGCGATCGTTGTTGCCAGCTTCATTAACAACTCCCTGTGGTCAGCTTCTGTGACCTTAAAGCGTTAGTCGATCCAACCAACAATTCGTTCGACCAAAATGTCGGCGAAGCTCTCGTCGCTGCCTTCCATGTCGGAGTCGAGCAGATCTCGGGCTCCGACCATGCGGTGCGCCAGAACAAGTTTGGTCGTCGCAATATCGGCCGTTAGCACTTCCCACGAGTAGTTGGTCACTCCGGCCGCGACAAGCGAATCGTGGTAACGACGCAGAAGAGCATCCTCTTCGCTCTTTAGATCTGGCGTGAGAGCGGTGGTGATGAAGTAGCCCACATCCCAGCCGGCTCGACCCTTGGCTACCAGTTGAAAGTCCAACACAACCAGCTCGCCGTTGGGGCGGTAGAGGATGTTGTCGAGTCGATAGTCGGCGTGAATCAACGTGCGAGGCTCGGCGCCGAGCGACTTGATCAGGTCGACAAGGCCCTCCTGGACCTCATCGAGTTTCGCCAGCTTCTCGGCTCCGAGCGCATCGCCGAACCGCTCGACGAAGTCTTCGCGGTTTCGCAAGTACCCGGCCTGCCACGTCTTGGGTCCTTGATCGACAGGAAAGATGAGCGGCGACTCGTCGAGCAACGTCGACAACGACCCGCCGGCATCTCGATCGTTGGCCTGATGTGACCAATGATGAGCATGGAACTTGGCCAGTACCTCAAGGGCGGCGAAAGCGTCGTCGAGGGTTCCGCCCTCGACCTGGCTTGGTGGTCTCGCATCGGCGATGTCTTCCATCATCAATAGGTAACGACGCTGATTCTTGCCAGACAGCTTTACGAAACGGAGAACAAGCCAGTTGACAGCGCGGATCGGCAGATGATCGATAAGAAACATCAGCGGTTTGAACGCCCACAGGGTGGTGAGCTTGTCCTGGTCGGACCAGTAGTACTTGGGCATCGGGATGCCCATCTGGTCGCGCATGTGTTTGTAGATGAATATCTCGCGGTCGTACGCAAGAAGGGCTTCGCCAGATGACCGATTAGTACCGCTCGGTGCCGGCAGCTTTACCACCACCGAGGGTGGAACTGGTGTTCTATTCGACCCCGGGTCTGGATCGTCATCCCAAGTAAGGGTGCAGCGGTGGAGTTCGCCAATGAAACCGATGCCCTCGCCGATCACTTCGGTCTCGACGGCCGTGATCGACCGGCCATAGGTAGAGCCAAGGGTTCCAAGGGTTGAACTGAACCAGCTAGGCGTGAGCTCGCCGGCGGTCTGTGGGATGTGGTGTTTCTTGGCCACTAGATTCTGAAATCCGAAATTTGGGTGTCCGCGGTGCCGAGGTCGGTGAAGTTGTCGTCGCTTCTGGCCTTCATGAACGCGGCCCAACCAACGTCGCCATAACGAACAGTTTCGGCTGACAGTTCGGGCAGTGGTGCCACGATGGCGTCGCGAGGAGGATTCGAGAAATAGGGGATGCTGAAGCGACGCCGTTTTGTCATCGGCACGACGCGGTGAACGGCGGCGCGGTACTGGTCATTGGTCCACACCTGCATCATGTCGGCCAGGTTCACGACGATGGTGCCTGGCTCGGGCACGACGTCGATCCAGCCATGAGCTGCCGAGTCGGCCTGAAGACCACCAACATCGTCTTGCAGCAATAACGTGATTGTTCCGGGGTCGGTGTGATAACCAAGCGCAGTCTCGCCGAGGTCTGGAAGCCCATCGCGTTCGTCGGCGGGTACTGGATCGCCGATCGGATAGTGGTTGAGCCGCACGGCACTCGAGGCCGGGTCGCCCACCATCTTTGTGCGACTGTCGTCGCCGAGGCCGAGAGTGTCATGGATAAGTGAGACTGTGCGGTTTGTGAGATCGCTGAAGGCGTCGAAGAACTCGGTCATGGACTCATGGAAGCCCTCGAGTTCGGGCCAGCGGTTGAAGCGGTCTCGGGTGTCGTTGGAGGGGTCGATGTAGTCGAAGACCTCCTTGGCGTCTCGTTTTCGTTTGGTCAGCTCGCGATCGAACCAACCGAGTGGATTGACGGCGTCGCGTTCAATCGCAACGCGAACCGAGCGGGGGGCATCGAAGAACCGAGCGGTCTCGGCCCATGTATGGGCGATGAGCTCATCGAGGCCATGGCCAGACAACAAGAAGAACCCGTGATCGCGACAAGCTGTATCCAACGCCTCACGCGAGGTTGCGTCAGGCGAGGCGATATCAACCACTGGCACTAGGTCGACGGCTGGTGTTTGTCTCATCCCACCAGTGTCGCGCCTAACCGCACTAGTAGAAAATCGGGAGCTCAGCACCTAAGCGCTGCCTACCGTGTGGCGCGAACGGGCTGTTTGCGAGCGCTCCGGCGATGCTAAGTGCCAAGCCCGACTTCGTGGAGGCCTTCGGGGGTTTTGAGGGAGAAGTCGTTCCCGTAGTGCTTGCTGGCTGCGGGGGTTGTGAGCCAGGCGATTGCCTGGGCGACCCACTCGACAGGGATGTGGTCGGACCATTCCATCTGGCTGACCGGATTGATGCCAGAGTCCTTGATGGCTGTCTGCATACCGGTGGCGACGGTGCCGGGGGAGAGGCCCACGACGTTGATGCCCTGGCCGCTCCATTCGTTGTGCGCGTTGCGGGTCAGGGCAAGAACCGCAGCCTTGGTGGCGCAGTAATGGCTCCAGCCTTCCAACAAGCCACCGGCGGCACCCGACGACAGGTTGATGACGAGACCGCCGTTGTCCCTCATGGCCGGGTGGGCGGCGCGCAGCCCGTGGTAAACGCCTTTCAGGTTTACGTCGACGACATTTCCCCAGGCTTCTGGGTCCGAGTCCTCGATGCGGGCTATTGGTTCTATCAGTCCGGCGTTGTTGACCAGGATGTCCAAGCGACCGAAGCGGCTCTGAGCCAGCGAGACGGCTGCGACCATGTCGTCGTAGCTGCTCACATCGCATCTGATGGACGTCGCCGCGGCCCCGATTTCGGCTGCAATCCGCTCGACGTCGCCACTGGATCTAGCGGCGAGCACGACGTTCGCTCCCAACTCGGCAAACTTGCGCGCCGTCGCTTCGCCGATGCCACGACTCGCTCCGGTTATCAATGCCGTCTTCGTTGAAAGGTCGATCGTCATGAGGCGATGTTACCGATGCGTTAGCCCGCGAGTCCGTTGACGATCTGGTCGATCAGCGGGCCCTGACCGCGTCCAAGTCTCTGCGGCGTGCTCGTCAGCGTAGCCGTAGCGCAGCAACGGAGCGCGGGAGGCCTGAGCTTGCGAGATGGTCAAGTACTTCGGCGACCGACATCGGCGGGTTGATGAGGTCGACGGCTTGCCGTTCGATCACCGCAGCGACTGCCAATGGAGCCCACCATCTCGTCGAGGATCTGATCAGACCAGACAGCTCGAAACAAGCCAGTCATGCCTAGACGGACCAAGAGGTCCCGCAACCCTGCGGGGTGCAGAACGCACGCGTCGTAGGTGGCGCTGAAGGCCATGGGTCCGAGATGGTCCTAGTAGTCGAGGCCGGGGCGCTGTGCTTCGGCGGTCAGTTTGCTCGCGACTGCATGTCGGTCCGCGTCGTCGAGACGCTTGTATGCGAGCAGGTCAACTAGCAGAACGCGGCGTCGATTACCGACTCGACGGTGCGGGATCTTCTCGTCTTCCGATAGTTTTACGAGGTAGGGGCGAGACACATTCAACAGGTCTGCTGCCTGTTGTGTGGTGAGCTCGGCATGAACCGGTGCAACGGTCACGGCGTTGCCGTTGGCGATCTGAGCCAACACATCCACGAGGAGTCGCAACGCTTCGCCGGGGACCTCGAGTGTCGCGTTGTTGTCGTGAGCTCGAAGTCGAACGGTGGCGCCGACAAGGTCGGGGCTGTCTCGCAGGAACTTGTCCAGCGCGGTGACAGCTTCGGCAGCTTGGGCAACGGCGGTCTCATCAGGAACATTCAGTTTGTGGTCGAGCAGGGCTGTTGGAGCCATCTCACCGTCTCCTGGAATCGAGTTGTTTCTTCGTATATCGAGGGGGTCAGTTGCTTCGGTTTCCCATCGACCCGATCAGCCACGCCGTTCGATTCGACCCAGTGGCGTCTCTCTCCTTGATGGCTGTTAGAGACCCATTGGGTCCGAGAGGTTCATACCAAGGGAGTCGTCGCCATCGACCTGAACGTAGAGGAGTTCAACCAATGATCAAGAACGAGCGGCAATACAAGGTCACCTGGGCGAAGGCCGACGAGGCACGGGTCGCGGTCCGCGAACTCGACAACACCCCGCTCCCGGACGGTCTATCGCCTGAGATGCGGGAATTGAGACTCGACGCGTTGAAGGGCACGCTTGGCGACTTCGAGACCGAGTTGGATAACTACGACGCTCGGTACGAAGCTGGCGACTACGCCGGCGCTAGTTTCGCCCGTTTGGTCGAGATCGCCGAGGCGCTAGATCTGACCATTCACTACGACGTCCGCCTCGCCTCCGCGGGCTGACAAGACTGCTGCGGATCACGGGGAGAGGTCGTCATTTGGTATCGCAGGACCGTGGTCAGTGGCGAGATTGAGGTAACCGAACAACCGTAAACAGAGCGGAGCAAGGGGTACGACAGAGAGCACCGACATGTCTATGAATGGTCGCGGACCTGCGAGAATCGACGGATCCCAACCTGCCGAAGCCAGAATTAGGTCCGTCGGGCCCATAACCCGAAGGTCGTAGGTTCAAATCCTACCCCCGCCACCACACTGCCCGCGCCACCAATCCGCGTTCCGGCGTCTCACAGAAAACTCACACCAACTCACAGTTCGGCCGGCGGACCG
>JAADHX010000050.1 GCA_013151655.1 Actinomycetota bacterium | reverse complement strand
ACAAACCCGTAACACCCGCCACCAACTCCACAAACGGGCCAACCTCACCCGCAGCACCACCCTCAGCATCCACAATCGGATCCGCCATGTTCGTCACGTTGTCGACGATCCCGATGCCGACCTCCATCCCGACAATACGTTCCTCTGCGAACGCGGGACGAAGCCCGTCGATGACATCCTGACCGCCAGCAAGACGAGGAAAGAGTCCGCTGAGAAGCACACCAGCCACGACGAGAACACCGACAGCGCTAACCAAAGACCAACCGGCCGTGGCCAGACTCTGGTTGTAAGCACCAGTGCGGGTGAGCCCCATCATCACGACGCCAACAAGGATGACCACAATCCCGAGAACCGTGAGAATGACAGGAATCAGCGTTAGCTTCGGCCACGGTTCGTCAAGGCCGCGAAAGTCGTTCGCAGTCGCGCCGATCGCGGGGACTACATCGGCGGCGAAGAAGTCTCGAATCTCTGGGACGGACTGGACCGAGGTTGAGCCGTCGAAACGTGTCACGCCGTCCATACCGTCGACGCCGTCGACGTTGCGCCAGTTGTCGGTAACCACACCCAGATTCACAATCGCCTGAGCAATATTAGGCGTGTTCTCCGAAAGCGCAGCCAACACCGCAGCACCATCAGCCAACTCAGAGTTGACAGCCACAAAATCGAGCAACCCCGGAACCTCGGCGGTCACATCCTCAAGCGGCAACGACAACAACAGATGGAACGTATGAGGGAAATTCTCCTCCAACGCCACCAAAACATCGGCCTCCACAAACCCGTAACACCCGCCACCAACTCCACAAACGGGCCAACCTCACCCGCAGCACCACCCTCAGCATCCACAATCGGATCCGCCATGTTGACGATGTAATCGATCATCTCAACGCCGGCAATATCGCCTGCGACGCGTTCTTCGGTGAATGCTGGTCGGGCGCCGTCAAGCACGCTCTGACCTGCGTCGAGCCGAGAGAACAAGCTGAGGCCCCAAACGACTAAGACGATGACGACGCCCGCAACCAGAACAACAAACCACGCGAGTGTGTTCGTGTTCTTTGCTGCCGCTCGTGACATCGGGACCTACTTCTCGATGACGGTCGAGAGGGCGTAGTTGATAAGCGTGTCGTTAAGTTCGACACCGTGCTCAGCGAGCGCGTGCTCGGCAACCTTGGCGATCAAGTCGTCTGTCGTCTCGGCGGTCGTGGCCGACTTGCAGTCGGTCACTCCGACGTGCTCGCAACGAAACTCGAACGTCATTTTCAGGTTCCCAAGTCAGTCATGCGGCGGGTTCATCCACTTTTGAGAGGTCATCGACCAATGCACCTAGCGCCCCAGCGACGGCACCTAGATTGGCGTTCATCGATTCGGTGAGCTCGTTGATTGGTTTGGTCTGGAATGCAATGGCCCGGACGCCAAAGGTGATCTTGCCAAGTTGGTCATTTACGTGACGCAAGATCAGGATTACCCGAAACAGGTAGGCGGCGACCGCTAGAACAAGTACAGAGAACAAGATGATCGAGACGATCGCGGCACCCGACATCGATTCAGACCATCCGTCTCAGCGCAGCCACGTAGCGGACTGCCTCGCCTGTAATGTCTGCGATCTTTGCATCAGTTTCGATCAACGCCGGGACAGGTGTGAGATTGACCGTGAGGTTCACACCGTGCTCGAGGATGTCGTCGGAGTAGGCCTGGATCTCGACCGCGGGTCGAATCACCCGGTTCGCCAGAATCACCACGAGAGGTATCACGACCACGAGGATGATGGCGTTTGCTAACCACCACAGCCACATGTTCTTTACCCCCAAGGCAGTCTTCGTCGGGCTCAGCCGACCCGAGGGAGTATAGTCCACCTGGCTAGGTGTTGTCTACATGTAGTCAGTCGACTAGCTCGAGCGAGCGAAAGGATGCTGGAGCAATCCGTTCCAGCATCCCGGTCGACGACTCGAGTACAAGGAAACCGTCAGCGTCAACGGCGATGATCCGCCCGCGAGCCTCGCCCCGAGGCAGCAGCGAAACGCATGCTCGTTCATTGATGATCGAGCATCGGTCGTTAAACGCCTCGAGCATGGCCAGCGAGTCGGTCTCGACGCGAAGAGTCGTCGCCAGAAGGTGCTCTTGAAGCGCGTGCAGCAACTGCTCTTTGGTAGCCGCCAAACCAGCCAGACGAGTGCGGACCGCCAGTACGGCATGCTCGATTCGGCCCGGGCCCAGTTGAATCATCACATTGACCCGCGACCGGCTGGAATCCTCGTTCTCACGGACAACAACATCGGGCCAGACCACTGAGTAGTCCTGCCCAGTCGCTTCGGTAAGTGCGTCAGCGGTGGCGAGCGAAGCGACAGGCCAGAGAAGCGCTTCGCTCAGCGGATTCAGGGCTGGCCGTACGACGATAGCCATCATAAGCGCTTCGTCGTCGGCCATTCTCCAGGGTCGGCCACCCCTGAGTCTCCCCGAGATTTCACGATCGATGACCACAACGGACCCAGTGGGGGCTCTTTCAGTTCGGGCCCAAGCCGAGGCGAGAGCCTCGACCGACGTGCCGACCTGGTACCGCCGTATCTCACCCACTTCGACTCACCACTGGTTTGACGCGATCAATCATCCAGCCATCGGCGGACCGAGATAGCACAATTGACCCTGCACCCCACTGCCCTTCCCCAAAGGTTGCTGCACAGTGCAGGGCTACCTCGACGACATCGGCGTCGGCGTCGGCGGGGGCGGCTTGCGAAGTGGCACGAACGTCGTCGAGAGGTACGGCCGAGAAATCGACGCGCAAACCGTGAACGAGACCGGTGAGGAAGGAGTCGAGTTCGTCTTGGGCGCTGGTACCTTGACGAAGTCGCTGTGCCTGGAGAGGATCGAGGCCCCGACGGGCGCCGGCCTCCAGCACGTGCTCGCGCCCGGCATCACTCATCATCGCCCAAACGGTGACATGTTCACCCCAGGCAATCGCCCGAATGAACCGTTCGGCGATCGACATTGGGTCTTTCCCGGTCACGGCCTGTCCCAGCCGATGTCTTCAAGGATGTCGCGAACTCGAATTCGCTGTGGGCCAAACAGCAATGCGTTGATGGCTTCGTCGAGCACAAAATCGGCGGCGCGTTGGTCGTGTTTGTCCAACATAGCGTGCGCCGCCAACTGAGACTCCAGCGCTGATTCCAGCAGAGTTTCAGGCAATTCCATCAACACCGTAATAAGGGTTCGGATTGAAGCGACAAACGACTCCGGCGGCTGGGTGATGACAGCGTAGGACCACTCGGTGAGCCGTTCGATCTGGTTCGCTTTCGGCAGACGCTCCATTTGCGCGAGGCGTTGCCGAACAAACATCAACCGCTCGGTGTCGTCCATCGATCCGGCGAGCGTCGCGATGTGATCAGCACGAGTCGCTCCGGGAGCTACCAACTCAAGCCTCGTCTCGACTGCCTCGGCGTTTACGAACGCCTCTTGCCAGAGTTGCTGATGCAATCGGGGATCAAAGATGTTGAGTGCATCTTCGTAATGCGCGATCGCCCGCTGTAAGGACGCAACATCGTCCTTAGCCGCGAGCGCGTGTCCAAGGTTGTGTTTTGCGATCGCATGCTGCATCGGGAAACCGACGCTGGTGAATACGGTGAGACATTGTTGAAAGGCGACAATCGCCTCGCCTATGTGATGGTCGAGCGCATCCGGATCATGCGTGGCTTTGGCCTTCCAAGCGATACCAAGACTGTGGTCGATCATGGCCGTGTGCATCGAAGCATCTGTACCGCGAGCAGTGGTCGCCGCGTCGCTGAGCACAGCGATCGCCGCGTTGCAGCCGTCGAGACCACCGCTGGCCAGATGAACCTGGCCGAGATTGTGCTTGGTGGCAAGAATCGTGCGGACTTGTTCATCGTTGCGACCTGGGACCATCTCAAGTGACTTCGTGAACGCGTCGATGGCATCGTCGAGATAGCCGCCTTCTGACAGCACCAGCCCGAGGTTGTTCAACACCGACGCCTCCTCGGCGGCGAATCCCCTACCCGCCATGAGACCCAGGGCCTCTCGAAACAACCGACTCGCGGTACCAGGGTCGCCGAGCATCCGATGCGCCGACCCAGCAGCGTTAAGAACTCGGGCGTGCTCGACGGGTGCACGTTCGATGGTGAGGACTTTGGCCGCCTGTTGGTAGTGGCCGAGCGCCTCTCGGAGGTTCTGTTCTGGGTGGGCGCTGGGTTGTTCGGCTGTCGCCATGCCGAGTCGGTACGCCGCAGCCGCCCAGCTAAGCGAGTCGGCTGATCGTTCGAGCGACAGAAATCGCTTCTTCATCTCGGCCACGGACTCGGTTGCGGACTTGGCAGTCGGCTGGTCTGTGCTCATTCGAACTCGTGGCTCACGTGAGCTCGTTGCTCTGTAACAGCGCTATACATCGGTCGACTTCTTCGATGGCGACATCGACAGCGTTCTTGACGATTTCGGACATTCCGATCGCCATGGTGTCGACGTCGACGGGCTGAACTGCCACCATCTTCACTATGGGAGGCAACACATTGAGAGCCCGGGCAACCATCAGTGACCGCTCTGGTGTAGCCAGGTGCATATCCGCCAACAGGTCATACTTCTCGTTGTGCTCCAAGGCGTTCACATCGATGACCTCGTAGTCGATCGTCATGACGGTTCCGGGTGCCCGTTCGCGGTCGACGGTATCGATCACGATGATCGCGTCATAACCATCCTGCAGCTCCTGGACGAGCTGAATCCCGGCGATTCCCGTTTCGACGATGGTGACGTCGTTCACGGTCGGACGTTCGAGCAGTCGGTTGGCGACTTCAACCCCGAACGCGTCGTCGCTTCGAAGCAGATTCCCGACTCCGGCTACCAGAATATTCACGATCCCGAACGCAGAATCTCGGCCGCTCGAAGCGAGTACCCGTGGATGACCCACCAAGCGACGTAGTCCTCGAACATTGCCCAGTCCGCCTTGCTGATCTGGGCCTTCCAGTGGTCGGCTCGTTTGTCGATCTCGGTGCTGATCACGGTGTCTAGCAACGCCTCGACCAGCGGCTGTTTGAGCAGCTGTGTTCCCGCTGGACGACCCTGCTTGACCTCGTCGGAGAATCGAGCCGCGTCGTGAGCTAAAGGCACAAGCGCGTCGGTGTGTGAACCTGTCTTTGGCATCTGGTCGGTGTCGGCTTCTTCGATGCGACGTATGCAGTAGCCCACTAAGAACGCTGTAGCCGCCCA
>JAADHX010000290.1:26193-30166 GCA_013151655.1 Actinomycetota bacterium | reverse complement strand
ACTACCTCGAGCTGGATCTCCGAACCTAGCCAGCGAGCTAGCCCGCCAACTGGCAAGTCACAACCACTTCCAAGCTCTTGTAGCCACGCCCGCTCGGTCTCAACTAGCGGGCGCAAAGCGGCATCGTCGATGTCGCCAACGGCCCGGAGCACGCGCAGGTCGTCGTGTCGGCATTCGACCGCCAACGCACCTTGAGCTACCTGCGGCAACATGATGTCAGTGGACAGAATCTCGTCGATCTCGTGGGCGAGTCCGAGACGCACAAGCCCCGCCGCAGCCACAACAATGGCGTCGACGTCGGCGTCGTTGGCCCTAGCCAATCGGGTATTCATGTTGCCGCGCAACTCGACGAATCTGAGGTCGGGACGGGCATGGGCGAGCTGCGCTCTGCGACGTACCGACCCAGTCGCAATCGTGGCCCCATCTTTGAGCTCAGCCAACGTCGACCCGACCAACCCGTCCTCCACCGAGGCACGCTCTGGAAACGCGCCAAGAACCAGTCCGTCTGGCGTAGTCGAGGTCAGATCTTTTGCGCTGTGTACCGCAATGTCGGCTCGGCCGTCGAGAACCGCTGTCTGCACCTCTTTGGCAAACACGCCACGGCCAGCGAGCGATGAAATTGTAGATGTCTTGTCGCGGTCGCCTTCGGTGCTGACGACGACAATCTCCACCTCGACGTCTGGCCTCGACGTAGCCAACATCGACGCGACGCGTCTCGTCTGCCATAGGGCTAGGTCGCTGCCGCGAGTGGCGGCGCGAATCCGCATGGCTAGAGCCCGAACAGATCGCGAACGCTGTCGGCGAGACGGTCGCCTTTGGGGCTTCCGGCCTCGTCCTTTATGGCCACCGTGGGCCGATACAGCATTTTGGCGACGATTCGCTTTGTGAGCGCATCGACTGCCTCGGCTTGCTCGGTGGTCAGGTCGCGCAACTGGTAGTTGGTGCGATCGAGCTCGGCTTGGCGGATCGCTTCGGCTTCGGAGTGGAGCGCCGTGATGAGCGGAGCGACCTCGCGCGCCGAGCGCACATCGTTGAACCTCTGGACCTCTTCGAGAACAATCTCATCGACAGCAGCAATCTCGCGTAGTCGCTCGGATCGACCTCGCTGTGCAAACTCGGAAAGATCTTCCATGTCAAGCAGCGTCACGCCGTCTATGAGCCCCAATTGGGGATCGACGTCGCGCGGCACTGCAACATCGACGATCACTAGAGGTCGGCCGTTCCGGTCCGAAATCGCACCGGCAAGATCAGCATGATCGAGGATCATCGAAGAGGCGCCGGTGCCGGTGAGCAGAAGGTCGACGGTGCGAAGCTGAGCTGGAAGCTCGGCAAGACCAATTGCACGACCCTCAGCCCGTTTGGCGAGGGCGATGGCCCGCTCTTTGGTGCGGTTGGCTACAACAACGCTGGCGGGCTTGGCGCTAGCCAACGACTCGAGCATGCCAGTGGCCATGTCGCCCGCACCCACAACGAGGGCATCGCGGCCAGCCAGAGTGCCGAGCCGTTCGATGGCCACCGCTGCCTGCGACACCGAAGTGATGTTGCGGGAAATTCCGGTGTCGGTGCGGGCTCGTTTGCCCGCGACGGTGGCATGACGGAACAACATGTTGAGGGTTGGCCCGGCCGCACCTGCGACCCTGGCTACCTCCCACGCGTTCTTGACTTGGCCAAGGATCTCGGTCTCACCGATGACCGAAGAATCGATACCTGACGCCAGCCCAAACAGATGCCGAACCGCATCGTCGTCGTAGTGGACGTAGAGCCGGTCGGCTAGATCGTTGAGGTCTGTCTGGGCCCTGTCGGCAAAGAACGAGCGGATGTCGTCGTATGCGCCGTGGAATCGTTCGGCGACTGCGTACACCTCGGTACGGTGACAAGTGGACAACACGACAACTTCACCGACGTTGTCGCACTGGCGCAAACCGTCGTGGGCTTTGTCGATGTCGGCACCCCGAAGTGAGACCTGCTCAAGCAAGTCGAGGGGTGCGCACTTGTTGTTCAGTCCGATAACTACGATCGACACAGGTCACTGACCTCTGAGCGACAGGGAGGGGGACTCCCATTGTCGCTGGTCTGAAGCCAGATTGCCAACACTGCGGCAAACGTCACTGCCGGAGCGCGAACCGCAGCGGGAAGGCAGAGCCCGAGCGGCTTGTGCACTAGGAATCAACGGAGCCTTCTTTGCGTGCTGCGTAGAACGATAGAACTTGTAACTCGAGGCCGAGGTCGACGTTGCGAACCATCACTTCGGACGGCGCCGAGAGTACCCCGGGAGCGAAGTTCAGAATATTCGAGGCTCCAGCCGCGACGAACCGATCGACCACGCCTTGGGCAACATCTTCTGGGGTAGCAATCACCACGATGCACCCGTCGTTTGCGGCTAACAACTGGTCGACTTCGTCTGGGGCCAAAACCGGGATACCTGACAGGTTAGAGCCGACTTTTGCGGGGTCAACATCGACCATGGCGACCACCCGAAACCCGCGTTCGCGAAAGCCGACGTAGTTCGCCAACGCCTGGCCAAGGCGACCCGCTCCAGCAATTATCACCGCCCGTTCGCCTGTAAGCCCCAACGAGACGTTCATCTGAAAACGCAACAGAGCCACGTCGTAGCCCACACCGCGAGTGCCGTACGAGCCTAAGTATGAGAGATCCTTCCGCACCTTGGCGGCGTTGACGCCGGCGAGTTCGGCTAACCGTTCAGAACTAACTGTGGCCTCGAAGCCAACACCAGGATCGAGCTCGGTTAGAGCTCTGAGATACAACGGAAGCCTGGCGACCGTTGCCTCTGGTATCGACCGCCTCATTGCTTCACGGTACCCGCGTTTCACGAGTTCACAAGCCGACAGCGACTCACCAGATGCGGGCTACAGCAAGACTACAAACTGAATAACAGCGGCAATCATTAGGGTCGCCATGAGTGCGGCTAACACCACTGTGGTCCATGGTCGCATCTTGTGCCTCTCTCAGCGAGCTTCCGACAGAACAACCTCGGCGCCAACGTCGATGTCGAATTCAGCAGCAGCCGAACGCTGCGGAGACACCAGAGCCATAAGGCCGAACGTATCGGTCACAAGACCCACCTGCCCGTCGGGCACGTCGTTGATCGATCGATGTCGCATGACTACTCGTTGTTGACTGTTAATCGTGGTGACGATTGTGTTGCCGAGGTGGTCGATCATCTCGGCCTCGAGGTTCAGTTGGACCCGCCCAAAGTGGTCGACCCACATGACCTCGGCAAGCACCTGTTCGTTTTCGAACCTTGGAATGGGGACAAGCGACGGTAACAACGAAGCTGGGTCGATGGCAGGGCCGAGTTCGGCGAGGTCGACGCCTTCGCACAGATGGGCAGCCGCTGGTGCCAATACATCGCGCAACTCCCAGAGTGAACCTGCTGACGGTAAGCGATAGCGCTCATCGGTCAACTCGACGGTTCGGCCCGCGCCACCGACTATGGCAACAGCATTGGCAAGAAGCCCGTTGTCTGACCCGACCATTACCCCGACTCCGTCGCCAATCTCGACCGCGATACTTCGCCGTTGTGACGAACCATCGGGATCGACAGAAGCAAGGACTATCCCTGGCGCGATGTATGGCACGCTTCGAGCAAGAGCCAGGGCACCGGCCCTAACGTCGTGACGCTCGATTCCGTGTGTGAGATCGACAACGTTGGCCGAGGGCGCCATGTCGGCCAGAATGCTGCGGACCACACCGACGGCTTCGTCGACCTGACCGCGGTCGGTCATCAACGTAACGGTGTCGTATCCGGCCATGGCGCGCTAACGATATCGGTGTTGGCCCCAACCCAGTGCGCTTACCGGTTGCGACTCAGTCGGAGCCGAGTTCTCGTGACCGTTCGGTTGCTCGGGTCACGGCGTCTAGCAACGCGGCGCGCATTCCGCCCGCTTCGAGGGCCTGAAGACCAGCCGCGGTTGTACCGCCTGGGCTGGTGACATCGGCGCGTAGCTGAACT
>JAADHX010000290.1:0-26088 GCA_013151655.1 Actinomycetota bacterium | reverse complement strand
CGCCAGCGTCGACCAACGCCTCGGCAAACATGAACACGTAGGCGGGGCCGCTTCCGGACAGACCCGTAACTGCATCGAGAGCAGACTCACTGACCACCACCGCGACTCCAACCGAAGACAAAAGCGACTGGGCCCACTCGATATCGACCTCAGTGGCACAAGAACCACCGGCAAGCGCTGCTGCTCCCCTGCCCACCAATGCCGGCGTGTTTGGCATCGCGCGTACAACGACCACAGCCGATCCGAGCGCAGCTTCAAGAGCCGCAATTCGGACACCGGCAGCCACCGAGACAACCCGCTTGACCCCGGCTGTTGCCAGGGAGGTACAAACCTCAACAACCAGTCCCGGTTTGACGGCCACAATCGCATCGGGTGCCCTCGTTACGGTTGCCGAGGTTGCCACGCCGTAAGCGTCAGCCAGTTGGGCTCGTCGAGTCTTGTCGGTCTCGACTACGGCCACCTGGTCAGGCGAGAGTCCAGCGTTGATAAGCCCGGCCAGGAAAGCTTCGCCCATACGGCCGCCGCCAACAATCTGGAGTTCACTCATAACCGGGACAGTACCGCTGGTTTCGGCTGTCGACGCCCGCCCGCCATGAAACCGGCCTCTAAGAAATCAGGCCGTGGCCTATTGACATGTTTCATGTTGTTTCAGTATATTCAACGTCGCAGCGGCCGGGAGTGACAGCCTCGGGGAAGTGGAGGTCACGTCCGGCCGTTGTCGTTCGCCTCGGCGAAATGCGACGCGAACGCCAGCCTTACGAGTGATTCGAAGTACCGCTCGATTGTGGAGTACACACGGCCCAGAAGCTGGTCAAGTTCAATGTCATCGAGCTGGTGCACGGCCAGCTCACCGACCAAGAAGAGGGCATTCTCGTCACCGATTGAAAATCGAGCACCGGCTAGTTCATGGTTGTACCGCAGCAACCGTTCTCTGACCTCATCGCCATTTTCTTCTGGGTGTGGCAGCACGTAGGTCTCGTGTCTGAGTGTCCTCTGCCCGAGAGTGAGCCAGATGGTTGTGAAGTCGCGGGCTTCGCCGGCCATACGCACATACCAGCGGCCGTCGATGTCAGCATCACGACTAACATCGACCACTGCTTCATCGGGATCGATGAGCCTCTCGTCGAGAAACTGATCGATTGTCGCCTTGGCGTCAGTCCATTCTTGGGCCGTCGGGGGCGAGCGAAACATGCCAGGAACCCTAGATGCGCTAGGTGGCTAACGACAGTCGACAAGTTCGCGTGATCGAGCACCCAATGCATCGACGAACGCCGTGGCGGCAGCGCTCCACGTGAACTTCGAGGCGTGGTCGGCCGCTGCCGCGCCCATCGTGAGCGCGGCCATCTCGTCGCCGAGAACTTGGTCGATGGCGTCTCTGAACCCAATGACGGATCGATCGGGAACTAACAGTCCGCTTATGCCATCGTCGATGATGGTGGATAGCCCGCCAACAGCACTCGCGACCACAGGTGTGCCACAGGCCGACGATTCGAGGGCAACCAACCCGAACGACTCTGAGCGGCTAGGCACGACACAGACATCGGCAGCGCGGTAGTACGTCGAAAGTTTGTGATGCGGCTGCGGCGCATGCCAGGTGACACGATCGGCTATGCCAAGGTCGGCGGCACGCTTTACAAGTTCGTCGACGTAGGTACTTCCGCCGACTCCAGAGGGGCCGCCTACGACGAGCAGCTCCGGGTTGACTGAGCTGATAGCCACAGCATCGAGGGCCAGTTCGAGACCCTTGAGCGGCTGAAGCCGACCTACGAACAGAACGAGAGGCCGCTCGGACTGGCCAAGATCGAGAGCTTGTCGAGCCGCGTACCGCTGGCCAGGCGAGAAGAGAGCGTGGTCGACGCCCGGCGACAGACGAGCCACCCGTTCCCGCGGTGCGTCGTAGTAGCTGACGAGTTGATTGGCTTCGACCTCACACGACGCGAACAGAACGTCGCTGCAACCAATTATCTGGCGCTCGGCTTCGATTCGATAGTCGGGTTCGTCGTCGCCGCTGGCCCGCTTTACCGCGCCGAGAGTGTGAAAGGTAACCGTGAGAGGTACCTCAAGAGCGTGTTTGAGGCGGTGTCCGGCATCGGCAGACAACCAGTAATTGGCGTGGATGGCGTCGACTGGGTCCCGATGTAGGGCCCTGGCCACGCCAGTTGTGAACTGCTCGACGACGGCTGGCAACGCCTCTTTTTCGAGATCGTTGGCCCCAGCCCGAATCTGTCTGACCCGAAGCCCTGGCTCAACTACGACCTCGTCTGGGGTGGTGGAGTCGGTTCGACGAGTGTAGATATCGCATTGGATACCGGTATGAGCGAGAGCTGTGGCCAGTTCGCGTACATAAACGTTCATGCCTCCGCCATCGCCTGATCCTGGCTGAACAAGCGGGGAAGTATGAAACGACAAGATGGCTACAGAACGCACGATAGGTGCAACGTACCAAGCAATCGATTGATTCCCGACCTTAACCGTCTGGAATTGGCACCCGCGGATCTGTTAGGCGATCGGCTCAGTTCGCAACAACGATGTCTTCGCGCCGAGCAATCTCTTCCTCAACACTGTCTGCCCTAGCCTGCACTAAACGACGCTGCACCGAAATTCGAGCCTCGATGGCCTCGAGCTTCATCACTAACTCACGAAGTTCACCCCTGGAGAACGATCCGACCTCGAGCAGTCGAATCGGCGCGACAACGGCATCGAGATCGACGGAATACTCGGGATCAACATCGATATCTGGGGCCGCAACGCCTGCCTCGCCATCGGCACTGCCATGTTCGGCTAGAACCTCGGGCAACCGTCTGATGATGTCGGTCAGGTCGCTCCTTGACTTGCCGGCAGCTCTCTCAGTCAGCTCAGACCTAACGAGGTCCGACCGACTTTGTGCAATCCGCCGAACGTAGGACATTTGTTCCTCAACCGACGTCAGCAGCGGACGCCACTGGCGAAGTTGGTCGATCGACACAGCTGAAACGTCGGCTAGCTCGTTCGATAGGGCATGGTCGAGATCGGGGTGGGGCATTTCAAGCACTAACTGTCGTCGGGTGTCGCTTTCCTTTCGGGAAATTCGGACCAAACCTTAAGGTCAGCGGCGGCGAAGGACTACACGAAGCCGTCGAGATGACGCCCAACGGCCCACGCCCACATAGGCGCGAACAGCAGCCAACTGTCGATGCGACGAAGCCCAGGCGAGACGGTTCTGGCATCTGGCAAGATGAGCGAGGCCATAACAACCCCGGCTGGCAACAGCAACATGGCAACAGCACCGAACCTAAGCCCAGCGGCTTCGTCCAGTGGGGGCACACCTATGGTGACCAGGGCAAAGGCCACTACGGCCACACCGATTGCGCCTGCGATTGGGCCCTCCCACCGCTGCGAAGCTCCCGCGCCGACAAGATAGTGACCGCCGTCGTAGATAGCCGAAAGGCAGACAAGCCAAACTGCAGCGCCTATTTCGTATCGGTAAGCCAGCACCACCGACGCCGAGGCAACCGTCACAGGCAACCACGACTGCACGGTGGCCCCAACTTGAGGCATCAGCGAGCTAGCTCTTCGCTGCACACTCGCGCCAAGGACAGTAACCGCCGCGCCAGCAATCACAAGAGCTCCAAACGCGGCAGTGTGAAATGCCGCCGCAGGTGCGGCCAACCCAGCGATGAGCGCGGCTAGTGGAGCGTCGGCACCCTTTATCCGTTCCGACCAAGCATTCGCCACGTCGTAGGCCGCCCACGCCGCGACGGCGCCGACGAGAAACGCCAAGGGCCATACCCCAAGCCAGATCGCAAGAACTAACGAGGCGAACCAAGCCACACCACCAGGTATCTGACTGATCGTCGCGGTTGGTTCCCACCACCAGCGTTGCGTGCCGGATTTGCGATGCGCCCGAGACGAAGCCGAAGACGAGTCGCTTGACCGCCGCCTCGGGGCCACCCGTTTCACCCGCCAGACACCGGTGGGAGCACGGCCACCTCATCGTTGGCGTTCACAGGAGTGGCCGAGTCGGCAGGTTCGCCGTTGCACCACACCTTCGATGCACCCAAGATTTGGCCGAACAGGTCGCCGAACTGCTCAGTGGCTTGATCGAGCACTCCACCTACGGTGTCGGCTTCGAATGTTTCGCTGCTGGTACCCGCAGCATCGCGAGCCTGGGCGAACAGTCTGAGAGTGGCCATAGTGGGGTTGTCTCCGTGTCGCACCGCCGTTGGTCGGCGACCGTGAGTCATCAGGGTAACGGGAAGGAATGGTCACCTGTGTAGGCCGGTACGGTGATTGACCATGTCGAGAATCCTCATTGTTCGTCACGGCGAATCAACCTGGAACGCAGCCCGCCGGTGGCAAGGTCACGCCGATGCCCCGTTGTCCGAGGCGGGCTGGAACCAGGCCAGGGCAGCCGCGAGTTCCTTGGTTGGCAAGTTTGACGGCGCATGGGCGTCCGATTTGTCGAGGGCCTACGACACCGCTGTGACCCTGGCCGCGGCAGTCGGGCTCACCGAAGTCTGCGCCGATGCACGTCTGCGAGAACGTGCCGCCGGCGCATGGGAAGGACACACGCGCGACGAGATCGAAGCGCAGTGGCCAGGCTACCTATCCGACGGACGGCGACCCGAGGGCTACGAAGACGACGACGCTATAACCGGCCGTGTGTTACCTGCCCTCACCGAGATAGCCATGGCCCACCGCCAAGCGTTGGTTGTGGCTCACGGTGGAGTGATACGTGCCATCGAGCGTTATCTCACCAATGCCGACAGCAGTATTCCGAACCTCGGCGGCCGCTGGCTGAGCTACGACGATTGTGAATTCCGAATGCTGGAATCGGTCGAACTGGTTCCGGCCGATGTACCCACAAACATCGAGTAGCCGAAGTCCGGCGATCAGCTAACGACGGGGACCATCTCGTCAGCCGTTGCGTCTGTGTCCTCGGCATCTGGCACCCAAGCCACTAACGACGCCGGATCGACATCGTCGCGATTGAGCTCGCCAAGCGTTGCTGAAACACGAGCCATCTCGTCTTCGACCGACTTGAGAAGTACAAGATCGGGCGCGGCGTTGTCGTCGACATGAGGCACGGTTGCAGGTTATCGATAATCAGGCGATCCGCAGCCCGCCCGGCGCGAGACTGCCCCGGTGACAGAGAACTACTTCGGCGAGAGCATCGCCGCCAGATACGACCATGACAACGCGGACCTATCGACACCCGAAGTTCTAGCACCGATGATCGAGTTCCTCGCCGAGCTCGCTGACGGTGGTCCGGCGCTCGAGCTCGGCATCGGGACGGGCCGAGTGGCTGTTCCTCTCGCCCAGACCGGCGTATCAGTTGACGGCATCGAACTCTCAGAAGCCATGGCTGAACGGCTCGAAGCCAAACCTTGTGCCATCGACATCGGCGTCACAATCGGGGACTTCGCGACCGCAACGGTCGACCGCGAATTCTCGCTGGCTTTTGTGGTGTTCAACACGATCAAGAACCTCACGACACAAGAGGCGCAGGTAGCGTGCTTTCAGAACGTTGCGGACCATCTCAGCCCGGGTGGGTACTTCGTCATCGAAGTGTTAGTGCCCATGCTGAGGTCGTTGCACCCCGGACAGAACTTGCTCGCCCATCACATGAGCGAGAACAAATGGGACGTCGACGAATATCGATTCGCGACGCAAACTTCAACTTCGCATCACTACTCGGTACGCGATGGGGAGCTGATTCGAAACTCGGTTCCGTTCCGCTATGTCTGGCCAGAGGAGCTCGATCTCATGGCCAAACTTGCTGGAATGGAACGTTGCCAACGCTGGGGTGGATGGAATCGCGAGCCCTTCACAGACGACAGCACGTTTCACGTGTCGGTATGGCAGAAACCGCGGGTCTAGTGTTTCGGGTCGCACCAGGAAAAAGTGTGAGGGCGGAGCTCACCGACCCGCTACCGTTTCTGGGCATTGCCCCTGTGGCCAAGCTGGTTAAGGCAGCGGACTTTTAATCCGACGATCGTGGGTTCGATTCCCACCGGGGGCACACATCTAAACAGACCCCGCGGTTACCTCACGAGGGTGAGGTTGCCGCGTACGCCAACAATGGCGTTGAGGTCGTCGCCTACGGCGCGGTCGAGACGGCGTCGAGACCGGCCCGCAGCCTGCTGGCGACGAGCCTGTACAGCGTCTTGGTCACTGCCAACTCGTAAGGCGGCGCTTAGTTCGCGGATGCGTGACCGGGCCTTGAGCTCGCCATCGGGTGACCCACCCGTGCTCGGATGGGAGCGGCCAACCAGCGCCCGAGGTTGACCTGCGCCATCGAACAAGGGACCGTCGACCGAGTCGAAGGAGAGCTGACTATCTGAGCGATTGCTATCGGTACCGGGCAAGAACGGCTCGTCGTGCATATTCAAATTGATACACATGGGGTGGGACAATGACGCGGATGGCCCATATTCGGACCAGTCATCGTCCGGTATGGCCGAATCCGCCCACGCCTCTTTCGGTTTGGTCGAGATCATCGACGACATCCCACTGAGCCACCTCAACTCGTTGCACAACAAGTTGGGCGATTCGTTCGCCTCGTTTGACCGCGAATTGTTCAGTCGGGTCAGTGTTGATCAACACGACGTGAACTTGTCCTCGGTAACCGCTATCGATGGTGCCAGGGCTGTTGAGCGTCGTGACCCCGTGTTTCGCAGCCAACCCTGACCGAGGATGGACAAGACCGACATATCCATCGGGAATCGCAATTGCAACGCCCGTTGGCACGATTGCTCGTCCACCACGCGGTGCAATGACAACGTCGGTTGCAGCGAGGAGATCGGCCCCAGCGTCGCCCGGTTTGGCATAACTGGGTAGAGGAAGCTCTTGGTCGAGTTGAACGATCGGAATGTGCACCACGCCGAGCACGCTAGCGGCGCGTAACATGCGCTGATGCTCGTTTGGATGGACCTAGAAATGACCGGCCTCGACCCAGGCCGTCACACAATCGTCGAGATCGCCACGATCATCACCAACGACGATCTCGACATAGTGGCTGAAGGCCCAGACCTAGTGGTGTTCCAGCCCACCGAGGCGTTGGCCCAAATGGACGACATCGTTGTAAAGATGCACACCAGGAGTGGTCTTCTCGAACAAATCTCGACTTCGACAATAAGCCTCGAAGACGCCGGAACGCAGACGCTCGACTTCATCAAAGAACACGTGCCCGAAGCCATGACCGTGCCGTTGTGCGGCAACACGATCGGCACCGACCGCCGGTTTCTAGATCGTTACTTGCCCGATATCGAGAACTACCTCCACTACCGCTGCGTCGACGTGTCGACCATCAAAGAACTGTCACGCCGGTGGTACCCGCGGACCTTCAAGAACGCACCGTCAAAGTCCACATCGCATCGGGCCCTCGACGACATCCGCGAATCTATCGAGGAGCTCCGGTACTACCGCTCCGAACTGTTCCCATCGGTGGCCGACCACAAGTAGCTGGCAACCACTGCCTCATCTATAACGAACCAGCCAAAGTTCTGCCCGTCCGAGGTGGCTCGCTCGAGGAGCACAGGCTGGGTGTGAGCGTCGATTCCGGCCCTGAACTCGATCTCAGCCACGACTCGCCCACCGGTCCGCTGGCTGGCCATCGACTCTTCAACCGCACACCAGTAGATGGCGTTGTTGACGTGGCCAATGAGGTCGAGATCTGTGTAGCGGATGGGCCAAGGTGTCGAGGTTTCTTCACCGTCTGGGTCGCCGTGCAGACTCCTGGCTCTAACCCGACGCCCGCCGGCAGCTTCGCCGTACAAAGCACCGAACCCGTCGTCGACGCGGCGAGGCGCGCCCGTCTCACTGTTGATAGCCACCCAGATAGCAACGGCATCTACGCGGCCACCGTTCGATCCGACGGCCATAGTTCGGCGTTCGGCCCATCGACTTCCCGTACCGGAACACCAGGTGGTTAGTTCCACGGTTTCGTCAAAGGCGCACGGCTCGGACACGACGATTCGCGTGCGGCGCAGGATCCACCACATCGCATCGGGAATATCGGCGTCGCGCGAATCGTCGTTGGCTACGTCCTGGAGGTAACGCGACAGTGAATCGAGACGAAGACGCCCCTTCGGCGTTACATCGCCGAGCCTCACCTTGCGCGACGTCGAAAACAACCGACCAGAAGACGGAGGTTCGACAAGCTCGGTTGCTCCATCGATACGAGGTGTCATCGGCTCAAGGTTAATTCGGTTGACGACGTCGTTCGGAACGAGTTCCATGTACGAAGTCGTCATCGCTAACTCTTCGTTGAACGGTGACGATTACAAGACAACTGTCTGACAATTACTAATTGAGTGGAAGCCACCGGCAACCCTCTGCTAACACTTACTGACCACGCCCACCGACAATTGGGCCAGAACAGCTACCGGAAAGGCACGACGATGAACAGCTCGACACAACTTCAGCTTCCCAACCACGACTTCGTCGCGCCTGGTGCTGTACCCGCAGTTACGGCCACCGGCATTTGTGTCGGGGTAACCGCATTCGCTTCATCCAATTGTCGCGATAAGTGGATCACCACCTCGACTACGAAGCCAGCGATTGAACAGTTTGGGTATCGCGCTGGCATGCATAACCCGAACCCACGGCCTGGAGTGCCGATGTAGCGCGAAACACGCACATCGCACATGCACACCAGGCCGCCGGGTTTCAAACCCGGCGGCCTTTCTCGTTCCCGGAGGCGCCAATGCACCCACCTGACATCTGACCAACAACCAATTCGACACCCGCTGAGACAGCCACCCTGGCCGCTCAGAGGCTCCACCTAGGAGAGCCGATCATGAGAACCATCCAATTTCTACTCGACGAAACCGAAGACCTGAGCTGGCGAGGTGATGGCCGTTGCGTCGATGGCGCAGCCACCATGACCAACCTGTTCTTCTCTGAGGATCTCTACGACATCGCTAGGGCCAAGGCCATTTGTGCCAAATGTTCTGTCGCGGTCGAGTGCCTCGACCTCGCGGTTCGAACTGAAGAGCCGTGGGGTGTGTGGGGTGGGCAACTGGTGATCAACGGCAAGGTGATGGCCAAGAAGAGAGGCAGGGGTCGGCCTCCTAAGAACCCAAGACCGGAACTGGTTGTCGACGAGGTACCGATCCCTCCGCACCTCGTCCGCAGCGCGTAGCGGCGCCCAGAACGGTTCGTATCAGGGCCCTGGCAGTCCGGCACTCGTATGGTGAGTCGCATCGAAACGATGAGATGACGCCGCGAGTGCCGGACTGTTGTTCGTTACGCCACACTGTTCGAAGGAAACGATTTCTTCACGAACAGGGTTTACATCAGTATGGACACCAATGGTTCTTCAGCGATCACCCCAACACCCGATGCTGGTATGCCACGTCGCCGAGTCCTTGGCGCAGTGTTGCTTGTCGGCGCAGTTCTCGTAATCGGAGCCGTCCTGTTCACCGGTGGCAACGACGACACCGGCGATTTAGCCCAAAGTGGCGAACTCAGCGAGTTCCATCAGATTCAGGTTGAGAGCCTCGACGGGTCGACGCTCGACTTCGCGCAGTACAACGGCACGCCAGTGATACTCAACTTCTTCGCGTCGTGGTGCGGCCCGTGTCGAGCCGAAATGCCAGTACTCGACGCATTGCACCACGAATGGGATGGCGATGTAGTCGTAGTCGGCCTCAACTCTGTCGAGGGCGCCGAGGCGGCACAAAGCCTGATCGACGACACCGGCGTCACCTTCCCGGCGGCACTCGACGTCGACGCAGTCCTGCTCGAACGTTACGAAGCCATCGGGATGCCAACCACGGTATTCATCGACGGCAACGGCAACGTGTTGGACACTTGGGTTGGCGAACTTACCGAAGCCGACCTGAGAGATCGCGTCGATCGTTTCTTCGGGGTCTCCTGATGTTAAACGCTCCATTCGCCTTCGCGTTTACCGCAGGCCTGATCGCCGTTGTGAACCCCTGCGGGTTCGCGATGTTACCGGCGTACCTCTCCTACTTCATGGGCATCGAGGGTCAAGCCGAAGACGGCGACGATCCGCGATCCAGCCTCACCAGAGCGTTAGTAACCGGTGCCACTGTTTCGCTGGGATTCTTCGTCGTATTCGGGGTCGTCGGTGCGCTCTTCACTCTTGGCTTAAGCAGCATCGAGGATCAGCTGCCGTGGGCTGGCCTCATTATTGGCGTTGTGATGTTCTGTCTAGGCATTGCCATGTGGAACGGGTTCCGCATCACTGTTGGTATCCCAAAACTCGAGAAGGGCGGTTCCGGTCGCGATTTTCGCTCGCTGTTCCTCTTCGGAATCAGTTACGCAATCGCAAGCCTGTCGTGCGCGTTCCCAACCTTCTTCGCGCTGTTCGGCCTAGTTAACGGTTTCAGCAGCGGCGCCACAGTGTTCGCTGCCTACTCAGCTGGAATGACCACGATTCTGATCGCCCTCACGGTCTCGTTGGCTATGGCTCGACAGTCGCTGCTCCGCACACTGCGCAAAGCGATGCAGCACGTCGACAAGGCCTCGGCGGCGCTTCTTATGGTCGCAGGCGGATACATCGTCTACTTCTGGGTTGTCGATCTAGCCAACGTTGGCTCAGCAAGTCGCTGGCGCGGCCCGCTTTTGTTCATCGAACAGATCAGCGGTAACGCCAGAAACTGGGTTCGCGACACTGGTGGTGCTCGGGTCGGTCTGTTGCTCGGAAGCGTTATAGCCCTAGCAGTTGCGGCGGTTCTGCTCTGGCCAGCGAACAAAGCCGACTCGGCCTCGAATGGAACTTCTTCTTCACCTGCCGCCGACAAACAGCCAGTGTCCTAGGACGCTCGAGGCGCGTTGCGGACCTAGAGTCATCTCTAGATGCTCAACCTCACGTCTCGCTCCACCCGATGAGTCTGTATATCGGCGATCATGAGCTGCTCCAGCACTCCGACCCATTCGCGCGGTTGCTCTGCCAGCCTGGTGTTGTCGAAGAAGTCGAACTTCGCGGGTCGGTCGGCTTCATGGCCTTCCACGGCGGCCAACTCGAAGAGACAACCGACGTAGTGGCACGCGAGGCGGCGCTGGCGTCGGGTTCGTCCTACTACGGGGTCGTTCAGCCATCCACCGATCAATGGCACATCCCGTCGCATCGGGTGACCGCCGATCAGAGCGACCGACTGGCCGCGTTCATGACACACATAGACGTTGTCATCGCAATTCACGGGTTCGGCCGGCCCGAGTTATGGCGCTCAATCTTGATCGGCGGACGAAACAGGCAGTTGGCCGAGTTCACAGCCATCAGGCTTATTCCCGTCCTGCCCCACTACGAGATCCTGACCGACCTTGAGACCATCCCAAAGGAACTTCGCGGACAGCACCAATCCAACCCGGTCAACCGAGCCAGAGGCGGCGGAATTCAGATTGAGCTGCCACCCAGAGTGCGCGGCAACAGCCCGATCTTCTGGGGCCGAGACGTATCCAAACCTGTGCCGCACCTGACCGCTTTGATCGACGCCTTGTCGTGCGCGGCAAGAGACTGGTCGGTGCCCTAGCCGCCCAGTGGTTTAGTGCGCCTAGGGCGCCAGCTGTTCGCAACTCCACTGACCGTCGACGAGGTCGAAGGCAACTCGGTCGTGAAGCCGAAACTCGGCCCCTTGCCAAAACTCGAAGCGTTCTGGTACAAGAGCAAAACCGCCCCACCCCTCGGGCCGTTCGACCTCGATCCCATCGTGAGCCGCAACGAGCGTTTTGTACCGCTTCATCAACCAGGCGCGGTTGGGGATGACTGCCGACTGGTCAGAGGCGAGAGCGGCCAGGCGGCTGGCTCTTGGCCGTGAAGCAAAGTAGCGGTCGGATTGCTCGTCGGTTAGTTGACGCACCGGCCCACGGACCCGGATTTGGCGGTCGAGATCTAACCAGGAGAACAGAGTTTCTGCGTACGGGTGGTCGCGAAGCGCAACTCCCTTTGGGCTGTTCAGGTTCGTGTAGAAGGCCAGTCCGCCATCGACCACGCCCCGCATCAAGACGTTCCGCACTGAGGGAAATCCGTCGGCGTCGACTGTGCTTAGTGCCATAGCTGTCGGGTTGAAGAAGTCGAGCCCCGCGGCGAAGGCCATCCACTCGTCTAACAACTCAAAGGGGTTGCGTTGTTTGATGTCCTCGGGAAGGCCAGCTTGTTGGAGGTCGGCCCTGAGTTGGTCGATGTTCACCTACGGTGTCCTTTGCCCTCAATCAATCTGTTGCGATTGGTCTGCCGCAATAGTGTGGCCCCATTCGCGGCGCAATCCCCTTGAGTTTCGCGTGACTTTTGACAAACCGAATCGTGCCGCGCTTGTTGAAGTCGCAACCGGCGTCGTAGGTGGCGTCGCCGTTCGCTGGTCGATCGGCGAACTGTTGACCACTGTCGCCGCGTTGGTCCTAGTGAACTTCTTGGGTTGTGCGATACTCGCTGCGATCGTCGACCAGACCGAATCGGCGTCGACACGGCGTCTTGTCGGCATCGGATTCTGCGGCGGACTCACAACCATGTCAGGCGCAGCAGTTGCGGTAGCCCAACGCTTCGACACCGGGAACTGGTCGGGTGGAGGTGGTCTCGGACTTCTGGTTCTTCTGGCCGCCGCTAGTGGGTTCGGGATTGGCGCCAGTTTGCGTCGCACTGGGCTAGAAGTCGAACCCAAGTGACACCGACGCTGGCTCCGATTGCAACTGTCGTTGGCACGATAGGCCTAGTGCTCACCGCGGCGTTGGTGGCCGCCCTCGCGGGCCTGACGCGCTACCTGGCCGGATCGGCCCTGAATGCTGAGTGGCCCCTTGGCACCCTGGCCATAAACAGCCTTGGCTCGTTCGTGGCCGGAGCAGCATCGGGTCTAACCGCTGGCTCCCAGACGATCGTGGTGTTGGCAGGCTTGGGCGCTCTCACCTCGGTGTCGGCTGTTGCGGGAGAAGTTGCGACCATGAACCGCGATGCCCGAAACCGATCCGCCGTCATGTACGTGGCAATCACCATCATCACCGTGGTGCTCTGCGCCTGGTTGGGCCTCCAGCTCGCCCCTGCCGCTTCCTAACCTCAAACAACCGCTTGGGTCTCGGCCACTCCTACTGGCTCGGCCTCTCAGCGAGGAGAAACCTCGTCGAAGCCGCAGAACGGGCGCAGCACCTCTGGAACTACAAAGTTGCCATCGGCCGATTGACAGTGCTCGAACAGAAACACAAGCGTTCGAGATATCGCCGATGCGGTGCCGTTGAGAGTGTGCACGAGGCCCTTCTCGCCCCCAGTCATGCGCGTGTTCATCCGCCTCGCCGAATAGTCGAGATAGTTCGAGCACGAGCTGATCTCGCGATACCGACCCTCCGATGGCAGCCAGACCTCGACGTCGTACTTCTTTGAAGCTGCCGAGCCAAGGTCGCCAGCGGCGATATTCACCAACCGATACGGCAGTCCGAGCGAAGACACAATGTCTTCCTGCAATGCCCGGAGCGTTTCGAATTCGTCCCATGAGTTGTCGGGGTGGCAGTACGAGAACATTTCGACCTTGTCGAACTGATGCACTCTAAAGATCCCGCGAGTGTCTTTTCCGTAGGTTCCAGCCTCACGCCTGAAACACGACGAGAACCCGGCATACCGAAGAGGGAGTGAAGCCACATCGATCTGTTCGTGGCGGTGGAGACCGGCCAAAGCGACCTCGGCTGTGCCTATGAGGAAAAGATCGTCACCGTCGATCTCATAGACCTGATGCCGGTCGGCGGGAAAGAAGCCGGCGTCGATCATCATCTCTTCGCGCACCAGCACTGGCGGAATAGTTGGTACGAAGCCGGCGTCGACAAGTTTCGACATCGTCCATTGCACAAGCGCGAACTCGAGGCGTACTGCTTCACCCATGATGTAGGCGAACCGGCTACCACTATTGCGAACCGCCCTTTCACTATCGACAAATCCCATGTGTTCGCCAAAGGCCGCGTGGTCCATCGGTGGAGCTGGAGTTTGTTCGCCGACCTCGCGGATGGTCTCGGAATCGTCCTCGCCACCAGCAGGCACGCTTGTGTGGGCCGGGTTGGGGATGGTGAGGGCCAAACCGCCCGCGACTGCTTCGGCAGCCCTCAGTGCTTCTTCTGCGATGCCGAGTTCGGTCTTCAGTTCTGAGGCAGCAGCAATCTTGGCCTCCCGCTCGTCGGGGGCCGAGCGCCCGATCGCCTTACTCGCCGCGTTAGCTTGAGCCCGCAGCTGTTCGGTCTGGTGCATGTGTTCGCGCCGAGCGGCATCGGCGGCCAATAGCTGGTCGATATTGTCTTCAGATGCACCCTTGAGCACAGCTCCGGCTCGATATTGGGCATCATTGCGCAGCTTTGGCAGGTCGATCACGGCCCAAATAGTAGGGGGCCCGGGGGCGCCTTGGCCCCCATTTCTTCATTGGGGCGCTTGTTGGCCGGACATGGCGCTACGGTCCCGTTGCGATGAGTACCAATGCACAAGCCCTGGTCGAGGTTGAAGGGCTTCACGTTGACTATGGCGATGTAGCCGCAGTCCGTGGCGTTGACCTTCTTGTAAGGCGCGGCGAGATCGTGGTCTTGCTGGGTGCCAACGGCGCAGGGAAGACATCGACCCTTGAATCGATCGAGGGATACCGATCACCGTCGAGTGGCACAGTTCGAGTTCTCGGAACTGACGCCCGCAGTGCGACATCGTCAGGGCGAGTTGGCGTTCAGCTTCAGGACGACGGTATGGCCCCTGGTGCTCGGGTTGGCGAAGTAGTGGGTCTGTTCAGGCGTTTGCACGGTTCGACAGGACCAACAACGGCCGAGCTTCTCAAACTCATGGGCCTGAGTCAGTTGAGCCGGAAGACAGTGCGAAAGCTGTCTGGCGGCGAGCACCGGCGGCTAGCAGTTGCCATCGCCCTCGTCGGCCAGCCAGAGTTGCTGCTGTTCGACGAACCTACTGCGGGAGTCGATGCTGGAGGCCGCGCCAGCATCGTCGACCTGCTTCTTCACAAACGCGGCGCGGGCGTCGGAGTGTTGATGACGACCCACGAGATGGCAGTCGCGACCGAACTCGCCGACCGGATCGTGATCATGCACCACGGAATAGTGGTCGGGCAGGGAACTATCGCCCAGTTGCTGACACCCGAAGTAGGCCAAATTCGGTTTAGGGCCACCCCGTCGCCGAACGTGGAGGCCCTAGCTGCCCATCTAGGTACCGAAGTCAGTGCCGATGCCGACTTCACAGTGGTACAGGCCAAGAGAACGAACGAGTTGTTGGCGCGACTGCTTGGCTGGTGCACCACAAACGGCATCGAAGTTGGCGACATCGACGACGGCGCTATATCGCTTGACGATGTGGTCACGAAGCTGACCCAGGAGACATACAAGCCGTGATCGCCCGCATCGCCGGCTACTACCAGTTCGAACTCAGGCTGCTGGCGCGCAACGGCGAATCGCTGCTGCTCGTTGCCGGTCTTCCGATCCTGTTGCTCGTGTTTTTCTCGACAGTCGAAGTTCTTCCGACGGGAGCAGCGCAGGATCCCGTTGACGTGCTCGTTCCTGGAATCGTCACGTTGGCCGTCTTCTCTACGGGGTTTGTGAATCTGGCGATCTCTACGGGGTTTGATCGCCAATATGGCGCCCTGAAACGGTTAGGCGCCTCTCCTCTTCGTCGAGGCGAGCTGATCTGCTCGAAACTAGCGGTAGTAGCCACGGTCACAATCGCACAGGCGGTAACGCTGCTGAGCGTTGGCCGAGTTCTCGGGTGGCGTGGCACGATCGACTTCGGCGATTTGAGCCTCGGCATGGCGCTCGGGGCCACTGCATTCACAGGTGCGGCATTGTTATTGGCCGGCCGACTCCCCGGCGTAGCGGCTCTGGCGACCGCTAACGCCATCTACATCGTGGCCCTGCTCATCAGCGGTCTGCTGATCCCCCTGGCCGAACTGCCAGCCACCCTGCGAACCATCGCCTACGCCTTGCCAACAGGCGCACTGGTTGAGATAACAACTGGGGCCACCGGCGGGGCCGACGCCTCGACGAGGGCATGGCTGGTGTTGGCGGCGTGGGCCGTGCTGACGCCACCCCTCGCCGCACGTCTGATGCGTTGGGCGCCGAACTAGCCAGCCAGAGCCCCTTAGAAGAAGTTGAACGTGAGTAGCATCGCGCCGTAGACAGCAAGGGCAAAAACGACGCCTATCGCAAAGAGCAGCGCAAACATGTTGTTGTCGTACTTCAGGTGCATGAAGTACCCGATTACGATCAGGAACTTAACGGCCATCAGTATCAAGATGAGGGGCTCAGCCACCGAGCCGAAGTCGACAAAGTAGGTAGCGGTCTCGACACCGGTGATTACAGCCAAAAGGATGGCGATCTTGATGGCCCCGGTGAAGGTCAGGTGATCGCCCTCGTGTTCTTGGGCGGTGCCGTGATCGGCGATTGCGGTATCTGTGCTCATCGTTACAACCTCAAGGAATCAGATAGACGATGCCGAAAATGACAATCCAAACAATGTCAACAAAGTGCCAGTAGAGACCGACAATTTCGACGGTTTCGGCGTTGCGTTGGGTCAACCGACCGGTGTGCGACATGAACCACAGCGAAGCCAGCATGATGATGCCGAGCGAAACGTGTACGCCGTGGAAGCCAGTGAGCGTAAAGAACGCCGACGAGGAAATGTTCGTCGTGAAGCCAAGGCCTTCGTTGTAGAAGATCGTGAACTCATAAACCTGGCCTGCGAGAAACACCGCACCGAAGGTCGCAGTGGTCGCCAACCACAGTCGGGTCTGGCGATCGTCGCCGGCCACGATGGCCTGAACTGCAAGCACCATCGTGAGCGAACTCATCAGCAATACAAACGAGCTCACCGAGGTGAACGGAATGTCGAAGAGGTCAGAGGCCTTGGGGCCCACGTCGATCGACAGCTCGTCTGGCTTGTTGCGAAGCAATAAGTAGACCGAGATGAGAGAACCAAACAGGAGGCACTCAGAGCCAAGGAATGCCCACATGGTGAGCTTCTCGTGGCTCAGGCCGGTGGAAGTTGGTAGGTGGTCGTGGTCGTCGAACTCGGTTGGTCCGTAGGCAAGCTGGGAAGCTTCGGTATCAGACAACGGAGGCTCCTTCGGTTGCCTCGTCTTGGGAGGCAGAGGCATCGTCGCCTCCGTCGGAGGGGGCGTCGTCTGGATGATCGTCGTGACCATGGCCCGAGTTGGGGTCGGTGGCGGGTTCGAGAGCCCAGCCGTAGAGGGATCCGACGATGATCAGCAGACCAACAGCCGACAAGGCCAGGTTGTAGATCACTCCGAGAGCCGCTATCGGGAACCCCGTCGCCATGACGATCGGCCAGAACGAAGGTGATGGAAGGTGCGGAGTCTGATCGCCCTTCTGGGCAATGTCGTTGCCGTCGGCGATCTTCACAAGCTTGCCGTGTTCGTTGGTGGCGTACTTCTTATGCCAGAAATCGTCTAGCTGAGTAACAACGGGCGTGTAGTCGAAGTTGTGGGCCGGGGTTGGCGACGGAATTGACCATTCGAGGGTGCGACCATCCCAGGGATCTGCTCCGGCCTGAGGGATCTCTCCGTTGCGATACTGCTTCGCACTCTTCAAGATGTTGTAGGCGAAGACCAGCATGGCTATGAGAATGACGAATGCGCCAATGGTGGACACCTTGTTCCAGAGGTCGAAGTTGGCCTCTTCTGGGTAGCGATACTGGCGACGAGCCTGCCCCTGAAGACCCAGAATGTGCATGGGACCAAAGGCTGCGTTGAAACCGATCAGTACTAACCAGAAGTGGATCTTGCCAAGGCGTTTGTTGAGATGGTGACCGAATATTTTGGGCCACCAATAGTACATACCGGCGAACAAACCCATGAGGGCTCCGCCGAACAGCACATAGTGGAAGTGAGCGACGATGAAGTAACTGTCGGTTTGTTGGGTGTCCGATGCCGCCACGGCGTGCATGACGCCTGACAGACCACCGATGGTGAACATCGATACGAGCGAGATCGAGAACATCATGGGCAACTCGAAGCGGATGTTTCCACCCCACATAGTGGCGATCCAGTTGAGGATCTTCACGCCGGTTGGCACCGCTATAAACATTGTGGTGGCCGAGAACGCCGCCACCGAGACTGGCCCAAGGCCCGAAGCAAACATGTGGTGAGCCCAGACGCCCCAACCCATGAAACCAATGCCGATTCCAGAGAACACCACGAACGTGTAACCGAACAGTGGCTTACGACTGAAAACCGGCAACGTTTCGGAGACGATTCCGAAACTCGGCAAGATGAGGATGTAAACCTCGGGGTGACCAAAGATCCAGAATAGGTGTTGCCACAGCAGTGGATCCGCACCCTGATCGACGTTGAAGAAGTTGGCTCCGAACGAACGGTCGAGCGTCAGCAAGATAAGGGCAACAGTGATAACCGGCAACGAAAACAGCAGCAGGAACTGAACGACCAGAATCATCCAGGTGAAGATCGGCATGTGGCGGAGTTCCATGCCGGGAGCCCGCATGTTCAGGATCGTGACAATGATGTTGGCCGACCCGATGAGCGAGGCGACTCCGAGGATCTGTAGGCCGAAGGCGTAGTAGTCGACACCGGTGCCTGGGCTGTAAGCGAGGCCAGAGTTAGGGGCGTAGCAGAACCAACCGCACTCGGCGGCACCGCCGGTGAACCAGCTGAGGTTGAGGAAGATTCCTCCGAAGATGAAGATCCAAAGGGCCAGCGCGTTCATGCGAGGGAATGCGACGTCGCGTGCGCCGATCTGAAGCGGCACGATGTAGTTGGCAAAAGCCGCCGCCAAAGGCATGACCACCAAGAAAACCATGGTGGTGCCATGCATCGTGAACAGTTGGTTGTATTCGGAGGCGGTCAGAACGCTGGAGTCTGGGCCCCAAAGTTGGATTCGCACCAGCAGGGCTTCGACTCCGGCGACGAAGAACCAGAACATGGCGACGCAGCCATACATGATGCCGATCTTCTTGTGATCGACGGTGAACAACCAACTGCGCCAGCCGGTTTCGTCGGTGGGACGCAAAAAGACGCCAATGCCGCGATCAGGCGTGGTCGGATCACCTGAGTCAAGTTCTAGAACCTCATTAGGTTCATGCTCGATGATGGCCATCTGTGAGCGTCTCCTCAGCCTCTCTTCGAGGCGGCAGGTCGAAATCAGTTAGGGAAGTATCGGGGCCTCTCCAAGAGTGGAGAGGTAGGCGACAATGTCGGATAGTTGCTCATTGCTGAGCTGTTCGGCAAACGAGGTCATGCCTTGTTGGTTGTCGGGAGCCAGAGCCTTGCGGCCAGGTGCATCGCGCACCCAGGCGAGTAGATCGGCTTCATTGACCGTTCCGTCGTCGTTGTACAGCTCGAAGATGCCGCCGGCGAACGAAGTGCGACCCATGAGGTGGGTGAGGTTTGGCGCAATCCCTGACAATAGAGGCGGTTCGTTTTCATAGGCGCTGTCGTACACACCGTCAACTACGTGGCAACTGCTGCAGAACTGACCAAACGCCTCATAACCGCGTTGAACGGCCACATCCTGCCCATCGGGAATCACGCCCGCGGTGGTTTGTTCAGAAACCCAGCGCTCCCAGTCGGTGTCATCGAGGGCGACGGCCCGCAAACGCATCTCGGCGTGAGACAGACCACAGAACTCGGCGCACTGGCCCCAGAAAACTCCAGGCTCGTCGGCATGGAGCTTCAGGGGAGTATGTAGACCGGGGACCGCGTCCTTCTTGCCGTTGAGCTCTGGTACCCAGAACGAGTGGATCACATCGTTAGATGTGATCTGGAGATTCACTTGTTGGCCGGCGGGGAACACGATGTCGCCTGAAGTGACGATCTCGTATTCGCCGTCGTTGTCGAGGTCGTAGCTGAACTGCCACCACCACTGCTGACCTTCGACGAGGACAGTGATGTCGTCTTTGTCTTGGCTGTCGAGCTCGAAGATGGCAGGGAGCGACAGGACAGTCACCACAATGAGACCGATAGCCGGAACGATGGTCCAGGTAAGTTCAGCCACCGTGTGGCCGTGTACCTGCTCGGGAAGGGCATCGTAGGTCTCATCGGTGGTGCGGTACCGAATCACGACGTAGGTGACCAACACCGTAATCACGATGCCAACCACCACCGCGGCTATACCGATAAAGTTGGTGAGATCGTCGATGATTCGCGCGTTCTCGCCCTTGGGGTTGAGGGTGTCGAACACACCCCCCTCGGTGCAGCCTGTTGTGAGCAGCCCGACAGCAACGGCAAGGCCAGCTGGCCGTAGAACCCGTCGCATCGGTGATCTCTGGGCGGAGCTGGCTCTCACTTGGCCTCCACTTCTACTTCGTATTGGCCGCCGGGTGCTGATTCTTCTTCGGCGCTGGCTGGTTCTTCTTCATCTTCGTGATGTTCGATGGGGCGGGTTCCGTTCGACAACCCGACGATTCCGCCAACCACGACAGCCACCGCGCCGAGACCAATAATCGAGATGAGGACTGGTCGCTTCAAGTCAGGTTTAGCATAAAACACGAACGCTGCCACCAGCACAATTGAGGCAACCCCAAGCGCCGTCCAGCTAGCTGCGTTGCGTCCAATAGACAACAAGAAGCCAGCCCCCAAATACACCGGAACCGCTATCGCCAGCGCACCGTACAGCGGCACCTCGAAAGGCATCGCCAGGGTTCGGCGTACCGCATAGTTGCTTTCGACATCGGCGGACCGGTGGTCGGCCCAGGCCGTGAGTGTCCATTCGATCGCGGCCGCAATCAGAACGAAGAGACCAAAGATGGCGAGTTGGGTGTTGACCACCAGGCCAACCGTCAGGAAGCCAAGACCGGCCGCAGACATCACGGGCCAATAGGCAGGAACGAGGGTGTATGCGTTCTCGCGACCACGGTCGGCCGATGCACTGTCGCCGGCTTCGAGCGCAATCCAGCCCAGGAAGCCAGCGGTGACAGCAACAGTGCCGAGCACCACGGTCGCGTAGAACCCGACGTCGCCGTTGCCATTGGCCGCAGTGCCGACTCCATAAACCGTGGCCAAGACCATAAAGAGTCCACTTAGGCCAAGGAAGTACTTGGTGGCGGTTCCGAACATTCGTTACCTCACTTCACCACGTAGATGGCGTACCAGGCGCAAACCCAGGCCACCACGACAAAATCCCAGAAAAGAACAGATGCATTAATTAGGGCCGCGCCCTCATCGCCAAGGTCGCCGCCGAGGGCTCGTAGCCCCATAAGCAACAAGTAGACGATCGAGATGATAGTGAGGGCGATGATGTACCCGGTGATGGTGAACACCAGGTTGTGCCACTCACTGGTGCCGATGGCAATGTCCATCTCGTTCATTGAGAACAGAACCATGTTCAAGAAAGCGACTATTAGCAACACGGTCGCGCCGATTGCCAAAAGGGTGTGGCCCTGTTCGCGGCGCTTGGCAGCCCACACCGCCCAGTGCCCAACAAGGCTAGCCATTATCGCGGTTAAGACAGTCATGACCAACGGAGCGTTGGGAATGACGACGTCGTCCTGGCCGGGAAAAGCAACAGCGTGGCGGCGGCTCATGTAGAAGCCAATTAGGCCCGCCATAAGCGAACTACCGGCTGCTACCGCGAGAGCGGTAGCCACAAGCTGTGATCGCGGCGCGGTGGTGGCCCCTGGATAGGTAGCCATGGTTGCGTCGGACATCAGACGCTTACCTCCTCGGCATCGTGGCTCTCCAGCAGTGGGGTGCCAGACGTGAGCGCAGGCAACCGAGCCGACTCGGCTGGGTCGGCAGGTGTATCCCACTCGGGAGTAAACGCACCCCAGGGGTTATCGTCGGCCTCGGCGCCTTTGCCGGCAAGCAACGAGATCGCCACGTCAAGGAGCAACAGCACTGCTCCGGCGCCAAATATCAGAAGCCCGACAGCACCTAACGTGTTGAGGGCTGTGCTGGGGTCGGCCAAGAAGTCGTACCGAGCGTTGAGGGCCGGGTCGGATGGCTGCCCCGTCACGAACCCGGTTAGCGCAGAGCCGAGGGCCCCAACGAACGATCCGACGAACAGTAGCAACGCCGTCAGCCGCGCCAAAGCAGGGTTGAGATGGCGTCCATACGCGAGAGGAGCCCACCAGCCCATAGCCGCGCTGATGCCAAGCGCAACCGCGCCGGCAACGAGATAGAACTGAGCATCGCTCCAGGTGGTGAGACGAAGCGGAAGTTCGGGATCAATGGTGAACGCATTAACAGACTCGAGCCAGTCGAGGCCAGCACCCACAGTGCCGAGCACAACAGCAAGGGTCGTCATAGCTGCTGCTGCAGCACCAGCTAGGAATGGTGCGCTGAGCTTCGGGATGGCTCGGCCCTCGGCAAGAGTCAGCAGGTGCAGGCCAACCACGACCACTACGGCGAGCTTGGCTCCGGCAAACATGGCGACATAAACCGCGCCCTGCCACCCGTCGGAAATGGTGGCGCCCTCAACACCAGCGAGCTGGGTCCACCCACCGAGACCAAACATGGCGACCGCGCCCACAGCAGCGGTACCGATCGCAGGCATGATGATTCGACGCCTCGCCGCCACCGGTAGAACCTCGCCGATAACTCCGAGCACGGGTACCAACAGTAGAAACAGCGTCGGGGCTCGATAGACCCACTCGATGTGGCTCCATACGCCGACGTTGCCGCCGAGGAAGTCGACGTCGAATCGGGTGCTGTAGCGGTGATCGATGTACAGGAAACTAAGCGTCGCCACCAAAACCGGAAGCGTTAGGAGCAGGCCTATGCCGGTGACGAGCGTGGCCCAAGTGAAAGGGGGTGCTTGGTCGATGTGCAGACCAGGAGCACGCATCGACAAGATTGTCGTCACCACAACCACAACGCCAAGAAGCAGCGAGGCGATAGTCATGCCAAGAGCTATGAGGTGAAGATCGACCGCTTCGGAGTCGCCTCTGGACCCACCGTAGGGGCCGCCGTTAGCTAGGTAGGCACCCACCAGAATCAGGGCCGAGATCTTCCAAGCCCAGAACGACGCGAGTGCGGCGCGCGGGTAAATCAGGCGTCCGGCACCAATCTGGGCTGGAACGATGAACATCGCCATACCCACGAAGAACGGAAGAGCGGCAAGGAACACGAACGAATCCCGAGACAGGGCGAATGCTTGAGCCCAGCTGTGCGAATCGAACACGACGAATCCGTCGGCATCGGTGAGATCGAGACCAACCAAAGCAGTGAGCACCACCGACGCGGCCAACATAGCGACGGCGGACACCATGAACATTCGTCCGATTCGGCGATGGTCAACGGTGTTCAGAAGTCCGAATATGGACGGGTCCTCTTGAGGTGCACGGCCTGAGGCTGAGGACGTTTCGGTTGTTTCGGTCATCGCTTGAACTCGCTCCACAGCACGCTGGACGCCACAATTATGCCGCGAGAATTGGGGCACGCTGGCAAAGACGCGTTGTTGATGGGATGGATTTGGTAAAAATCTCTAGTCAGCAGCATGGCAGGCCTCGAAACGATGAGGAAGCACCGTTCAGAACTTTGGTGCGGTTAGACACCGTTGGCTACGAATATGTCGACCGCCATTGCGGCAAACACAAGAGTGACATACGTAATTGAGTAGCTGAACACCTTCATCGCTCGGCCGACACTTAAATCGTTTCGGAGGGTGACCGTGTGCCACAGAAACACCGCGCCGCTAACTGCGGAAACGACCAGGTACAACCATCCAAGATCGGCGACAAACCCGAACACGACACCCAACACTGCAACTGGGACGGTGTAGAGGATCATCTGGTTGGCAGTAGTTCTCGGCGCCGCAAGTGCGGGCAACATGGGAACGTCGGCAGCGCGGTAGTCGTCGGCGTATTTGATAGCTAGAGCCCAGAAATGTGGTGGTGTCCACATGAACATAAGAGCGAAGAGGACAAGGGCCTCGATACCGATCGAGTTCGTGACCGCAGACCACCCAATCAAAACCGGCACTGCCCCAGCGGCTCCGCCGATGACAATGTTCTGCTTGGACGTTCGTTTTAACCAGATGGTGTAGACGATCACGTAAAACGCGCAAGCCGAGGCGGCGAGCACGGCCGACAAAAGGTTGACGGCCGACCAAAGAAGCCCGAATGCAGCAATCTCGAGCACGGTCGCAAACACGAGGGCTTCGCGGGGCGCAACTTCGCCGGTGACAAGCGGTCGACCCTTGGTTCGTTCCATAAGGGCGTCGATGTCGCGATCGACATACATGTTGTAGGCATTTGCACCGCCGGCCGCGAGGGTCCCCCCGACGACGGTCCAGATCATGAGCCACACCGAAGGCAGGCCTCGCTGAGCTACGACCATGGTGGGAACGGTGCTCACCAGTAGGAGTTCAATAATGCGCGGCTTGGTCAGCGCCACGAACGCCATCGAACGGCGCCGGCTAGGGGGTTGTTGAAACGATGCGCTCGGGGTAACGCTGACGTCGGTCACGGTCGGAACGATAGGTCGTGTTCGACCCACACTCCAACCAGAACGGGTAGCAACTTTCCGACGGTGACTCGAGTCACTCATTTATTGTTTCCGATCGCGGTTCGGACGAATAACGTTTAGGGCGTGAATGACGAAGACCGAAGCGCAGATTTTCAGAAGCGGAATCGGAAGTTCATCAAACCAGTCGTCAGCCCAACACGTTATCGACGCGTGACCGCGCGCGCTTTGGCTGCGCTAGTGACAATTGTGGTTTCAGGTGCAGCGGTGCGCTTAACCGGGTCGGGGCTCGGGTGTACCGACTGGCCAACCTGCACCGAAGAAAGCTTCGTTCCCGAGGCCACCCTGCACGGCGTAATCGAGTTCGTCAACCGCCTGTTCACCGGGGTTGTGTCTGTGGCCGTCATCGCAGCCGTTCTGGCGTCGATGAGACGAAACCCCCGCCGACGAGACCTCACCCGCTGGTCGTGGGGCCTCGTGGCCGGAGTCGTGGTTCAGGTTGTGCTCGGCGGCATCACCGTCCTGACCAGCTTGCGGCCCGAGGTTGTGATGGCTCACTTCCTCTTGTCGATAGTCCTTATCTGGAACGCTGTGGTCTTGCATCACCGCGCCGGCCTGCCCGACCTTGGGCCGGTCGAGGTGGCCCCGTCGCCTCCCGCCGCTACCCGCCGCTTGCGAATCCTTGCTTGGGCTACGGGGGCAACAACGGCAATCACAGTCCTGGCAGGCACGGTCGTTACCGCAGCCGGGCCACACGCGGGCGACGAGGACGTAGCCCGCCTCGCTCTTGATCTTCCTGACGCAGCCGTCGTTCACGCGGGAACTGTCTGGTTGGTAGTGGCTCTGGTGGTGGCGCTGCTCGTCACGGTCAACTCTCACGAAGCGAATCGACGGTTCACCCGTCATGTCCGCGTTTTCGGTTTCCTTGTCGTTGGCCAGGGCGCACTCGGCTACATCCAATACTTCTCCGACATTCCCGCGCTGCTCGTAGGAATCCACATCGTCGGGGCGTGCGCGGTTTGGATCTCAGCCGTACAGCTTGTACTCGTCACAAAGTCCGACAACCATGTGCCGATAGTCGACTTGCCAAATTCCGACGAGTCGCAACACATGGTCACTTCGTGATGAACTCCTCCCCGCCTCCACCTTCGCCTATGCCCGCGCAGGCACCGACCCGCGAGGGCAGAACGACCACGCTCGTCGACGAGGACGTTCCATGGATCGTGTTGGTATGGAACGATCCCATCAACCTGATGGGGTACGTAGTGATGGTTCTCCAGAAATTGTTCGGTTACAGCAACATGAAGGCCACCGAGTTGATGCTCGATGTGCACGAAAAGGGTCGCGCTGTGGTCGCCAACGGCACTCAGGGCGATGCCGAACGCGACGTCGCCCGCCTCCACGAGTACGGACTGTGGGCCACCATGCAGAAGGACAAGTAGGCGATGGGTTTTTCTCTGCGGCGTCGGATACGTAGATCGAGCGAGGGCGTGTCGATCAAGATCCAAGACGAAGAACGTCAGCTCCTAGGCCATCTGATCCCGCAACTGCGCGACGTTCTTGTCGGAGTTGGCCCCAGCGGTGAGGTCGACGAAGGCATGCGTCGGCTGTTTCCCACGGCCCACCCCGAGGACGTCGACAACGAAGCAGAGTTCCAAGCGTCGCAACGCGATCGGTTGTTGGCGGTGCGTCTCGACCGGCTCGATCTGGTCGAGTCAACTCTCTCGGCCGAGCGTCTAACCGACTCCGAACA
>JAADHX010000231.1 GCA_013151655.1 Actinomycetota bacterium | reverse complement strand
AGGCGTTGGGGTTGGTGTCTTCGCCGGTACCAGGAGCGACTCCGAAGAACCCGGCTTCTGGGTTGATGGCGTAAAGCTGACCATCGTCGCCGAACTTCATCCAGGCAATATCGTCGCCAACGGTCTCGATCTTCCAGCCTGGAAGCGTTGGGATGAGCATGGCCATGTTGGTCTTGCCACACGCGGACGGGAACGCTGCGGCAACATACTTCGACACACCTTCGGGCGAGGTGACCTTGACGATAAGCATGTGTTCGGCGAGCCAGCCTTCGTCGCGGGCCATGGTCGACGCGATTCGAAGGGCGAAACACTTCTTGCCGAGCAGAGCGTTGCCACCGTAACCGGATCCGTAAGACCAGATCTCGCGCGACTCGGGAAAGTGCACGATGTACTTGTTCTCGGCGTTGCACGGCCAGGCCACATCGGTCTCGCCAGCGGCTAGTGGTGCGCCAAGCGAGTGAACGCACGGGACGAAATCGCCAGCACCGAGCACGTCGAGAGCACCCTGGCCCATGCGCGTCATGATGCGCATGGAGGTTGCGACATACGCGCTATCGGTCAACTGCACGCCGATGTGGGCAATCGGCGAGCCCAACGGACCCATCGAGAACGGCACGACGTACATCGTGCGCCCCTCCATGGCCCCATCGAACAACCCGAGCATGTCCGCACGCATCTCGTCGGGCGCTCGCCAGTTGTTGTTAACCCCGGCGTCGGCCTCGTTGGTTGAACAGATGAAGGTTCGGTCTTCGACTCGCGCTACATCGGCTGGGTCCGAGCGAGCCAAAAAACTGCCTGGTCGGGCGTCTAGGGGCATCAGGGTGCCAGCATCGACGAGCTCGGCTGTCAGGCGGTCGTATTCGGCTTTGGAGCCGTCGCACCAGTAAACGTTGGCGGGCCGAAGGACGCTCGTCCACTTCTCGACCCATTCGAGCAACGGTTGGTTCGCCGTCGTTGCTGCCATGATGAAACCTCAGAGTTGGGGGATATCGTGCCAACACGGTGCTGGCGCGGGTGGGCTAGTTAGCCCGCAACGTCCTCTCCCCAGTCGGGTGATCCGAGATCGACTTCACTACCAAGTCGAAGATGGGTGGCTAGCCCCCGGTCGGAAAGGTCGTAAACGACCCTCTGACCCTGCCGCAGCATCCTAAAAACGGACCCGACCAGCGCATCGTCAGCTAGTTCTCGCTCTGCGCGATCGCGATCATCGACCAACACACCTGCCCCTGTGTGTGGATCGTACGATTTGATCACTCCCTGCACTGCGACTCCTTGCAATCGATGTGGTGAACGTGCCGTCTGCCTATCGGCTGATGACGCTCATAACATAGCTAACGAATCGCCACTCGCACGACAATCCGCACTACTAGCCACTACCCACCGCACCGCCAGGCACCGTTAGGCCACTGGGGCCGTTACGATCGTCGGCCATGGCATCTCCCAAGCTGATGGGCGTCACCGAACTTCGTCTGGTCGTCAGCACCTATCGCGATCTATTGGCCAACCATCGCGAGGCCATTAACGGGCTGAACGTGTATCCCGTTCCCGATGGCGATACCGGCACCAACATGGGCCTCACCCTCGAGTCGGTTGTGCAAGACCTCGAAGCTGCCGACACCACCATGGAGGCCAGCTGCCAAGCCATCTCGCACGGTTCACTGATGGGTGCCCGTGGTAACTCAGGAGTCATTCTGAGTCAGATCTTGCGCGGTTTGGCTTCAAGGTTTTCCGAGGTCGACGCCATCGATGGCCCGTTGTTCGCCGCGGCTATGGCAACCTCGGCCGAGGCCGCGTATGGCGCGGTGATGAAACCTGTAGAGGGGACGATCCTCACAGTCGTGCGCGAAGCGTCCGAAGCGGCCACAGCCACAGTCGTCGCAGGCACCACCGATCTTGTGGAAGTTGTCGACGCCGCTTTGCTCCACGGTCAAGATGCGCTCAGGCGCACCCCCGACATGTTGCCTGTTCTAGCCGAGGCAGGCGTAGTCGATGCCGGGGGCGCCGGGTTCTTGTTGTTCCTACACGCGCTGTTAAACGTTCTCGACGACCGTGAGCTGCCAGAGCCACCCGTCGACGACACCGCTCGGGTGACCATCGCTGGCTTCGAACGTCCTGACGACCACGCCGGCGATGTCTCCGACATGCGCTACGAAGTTATGTTCTTTCTGGAGGCTCCAGACGACGCAGTCCCGGGGTTCAAGAATGACTGGGCCGCAATTGGCGACTCGATCGTGGTTGTGGGCGGCGACGATATCTGGAACTGCCATGTTCACACCAACGACATCGGCGCCGCCATCGAGGCTGGCATCGAAGTCGGTCGACCGAAGATGATCAGAGTCTCCGACCTCGCCGAAGAGGTGGCTCAGGAGCGTTGGATCCGCGAAGCCGCAGCGACGGGGTCTGGGCAGAGAATCCACGCCGACATTGCGGTCAATCGAGCTGCTGTGCCATGCGCCGTGGTTGCGGTAAGTCCGTCTCGTGGCATCGGTCGGATCTTCTCTTCTCTTGGTGTTCAGGAGCTCGTGACGGGCGGCCAGACCATGAATCCATCGACGGCCGACCTATTGGCCGCAGTCGAGCACGCACCAGCTGGCGATGTCGTGATCTTGCCGAACAACAAGAACATCATCGCGGTAGCCAACCAGGTGCAAAGCCAGACCTCAAAGAACGTGACCGTGGTTGCTACCACTTCGGTTCCAGAAGGATTTGCGACGCTGCTTGCCTACGACCCGCAGTCGCCCGCCGCCGACAATGGTGCGGCCATGGCCGACCTAGCTGATGGTGTGGTGGTTGGCGAAATCACCCAGGCGGTGCGCGATACCAACACTGACGCCGGGTCCGTGTCTGAGGGCGACTGGATGGGTATCGACAAGCGCGGCATTGTCGTGATCGATGACTCGATGACAACTGCTGCCACTCGGCTTCTCGCTCGGCTCATCGGCGACGACCACGAGATTGTCACGATAATTGAAGGTGCCGATGCCTTCGATGCCGACACCCAACAACTGCGCGGTTGGTTAGATAACAACCATCCCAATATTGAGGTCGAGGTGCACTCAGGTGGCCAGGCCCACTACCCGTACTTCTTTGGCGTCGAGTAGTCGCTTGGATAGCCCCCTTCGGTTCAGAGACCTAGCGGCGCTAAAGGTCGATGTGCTGCACGGTGTCGGGCCCAAGAAACGCGACGCGTTGGCGCACGTGGGAGTCGAGTCGGTGGCCGATCTCGTCACCTACTATCCGCGCCGGTATGTCGACCGGACCACCGAGGCCAGAGTCCGAGACCTGCTTGTGGGTGAGGAGGCACTTGTGCTTGCCACGGTCAGCAAGGTCGAAAGCCGACGTACCCGCAACGGCCGACAGCTCGTGACGGTGCGTGTCACCGATGGTTCGGGTTCGTTGACGGTCACGTTCTTCAACCAGGCGTGGCGAGTCCGCCAACTAACCGAGGGCACCAACGCCGCCTTCTTTGGCAAGGTCGACGAGTACCGCGGTCGGCTTCAGATGACGAGCCCAATCGTCGACCTCGTCGGCGACCGCACCGGGAAGGTGGTACCGATCTACCCGCAGTCCGAGAAGGCAGGTCTCAACACGTGGGAAACCGCCGCGATGGTGGCAGAAGCCCTTCGACGTTGCTCGCCTCGTGGCATCGACGATCCGGTTCCGGCCGCGACACGCGACGAGTACGGCTTGATCGACCGTGGCGTTGCGCTCGGGCTGATTCACGGCCCTGAATCGATGGGCGATGCGATGAGGGCCCGCACGAGGCTGGTGTTCGATGAGCTGTTTCGAGTGCAACTTGCACTCCTAGAACAAAAGCGTTTGCTCGAACTCCACACCACCGGCATCGAACACCAGACTGCTGGCCCGCTAATCGACGCCTTCACAGCCCAACTACCTTTCGAACTCACGGGTGCCCAGCAGCGCACCGTTGGCGAGATCTACGCCGACCTCGGCAGGCCCACGCCGATGCACCGTCTTCTTCAAGGCGATGTCGGGTCAGGCAAAACCCTGGTTGCGCTGTTTGCACTGCTGGCCGCAGTCGTTGGAGGTCATCAGGGAGCGCTGATGGCACCCACGGAGGTCCTCGCCGAGCAACACGTTCGAGCTGTCCGCCAACTTCTCGATGGCCTCGAGGTCGAGGCACCCGAATCGTTGCTCGATTCGAGACCGCTTGCGGTAGAGCTGCTAACGAACAGGCTCAATGCCGCCGAGCGCCGACGGGTATTGGAAGGGTTGGCGGCCGGACACGTCGACATCGTTGTTGGTACGCACGCGTTAATCCAAGATGCGGTCGGGTTCGCTTCCCTTGGTGTCGTAGTAGTCGACGAGCAGCATCGGTTCGGTGTCGACCAGCGAGCCTGGTTGCGAGACAAGGGCCGAGCGGACGGCCGAACGCCCGACGTCTTGGTTATGACTGCAACGCCGATTCCGCGAACCGCA
>JAADHX010000240.1 GCA_013151655.1 Actinomycetota bacterium | reverse complement strand
ATCACAAGGTCGGCACCCACACCACAGCTGCGGCTACCGCTGAGTAATCCTTCCGCAGCAAGGAGCGCGTCGCGAGCTTGTTCAACATCAATGGAACCAGATACGGCCTCTGGACGAGGAGTGGGTTCTAGTATCTGACCGTCTCCGATGTCGCGGCCCGAGGCAGCGAGCATCTCGCCAATGATCGATGGGAGCGAAGCGTTGAGAGCGGCCGCATATTCTGTCTGCCGTAGGGCGATCAAGTCCAAGACCTCAGACGGCGAACCAACCGCTAGGCCCGTAGCCGAACCAAAACACTCCGACCACTCACCCAAAGCCTCCTGCACTACCTCATCGGACCAGAACTCACGCTCCATCGCCGTCAGAGCGGCACCGAGGCGCTCTGATAAAAGCTCGATACCTGATGGCATGGCCGTGTACACCGATCTGTCACATTCGGCCCGGCGACTCTCGGCCAGAGCCGTGGCACGATCAACATCGACCGGGGCCAACGAGTCACCATTTGAGCCCCCAACCATCTGAGCAACCAGATCGGCTCGTGCTTGGCGGACCGAGTCTTCGACCTGACGAACCGCGTCGGAGGTCACCAAAGACGCCTCTGCCTCGCTGGATTTCGCCGCCGCAGAAGTTCCTTCGGGCAGACCGAGACACTCATCCATCGCCTGATCGATTGACCTCGCCCGCGGTGTTGAGTCGCCGGTAATGTTCGCGAGTCGCAGGCCAAACTCCGACGGCGGTGCAGCCGGACCGTCCTCCGAACCACCAACTCGACCCCGACGATTGCGGCGACGATAACTCCTAGAAATATCTTCCTCACTGATGAACCTCCACAGTTCCACAGTTCCACTACCTGTTCGCCAAGGCAACAGTCTCACGAAGACTGCGCAAGCTACTCCACGCCGTCCGGTCCGGCTGCCACCGCCTCCGCTGTCACATGGCTCCGCGTTCTTTGCGGGTGAGCTGAGGGGGAATGGCGGCGACCCTCTAAGATGGATAGTGACCGCAGGCCAAATCGGCAGGCAGTTCGCAATTGAAAATTGAAAGCAGTATGTAATGGCTACAGGCACCGTCAAGTTCTTCAATAACGAGAAGGGCTTCGGGTTTATCGCACGCGAAGATGGCGACGATGTGTTCGTCCACTTCTCAAACATCGCGGGTTCGGGTTTCCGATCCCTCGAAGAAGGAAACAAAGTCGAGTTCGAAATCGGCCCAGGCCGCAAGGGTCCAGAGGCCCAGAACGTGACAGTTATTTCCTAACGAAGATCTCTCTATAACCAAAGGCCGCCAGTTCCGCTGGCGGCCTTTGTCGCGCTCGGACTCAGATACGCATCACTATTCGAGCGAGCGACGCGTCAACAACTCCTCGCCCACCACCGGCCCGGCTTCGAGTCTGACCACCAACGCCATTATTCCGGCTACGGCAGCACCCCCAAGCGCCACGGCCGTTATCGACGTCACCTCGACCAGGGCACCCATGATCGAGTTCGACAACGCGATCACACCGGCAAACGACAACGTCCACAAGGCCATGACCCGGCCCCGTACTTCGTCGGCAAGATGTTGCTGTAGGAACGTGCTGAGAGCCACCGGCATCGTGAAGTAGAACAACCCCACAAAAAAGAACGCGACATAGGCCGGTGTCGGCGACCGCACCAACGCCAGAGCAGCTAACGAGACGGCAAACAGACCAAGGGTTGCCCGCACCACCTTGGGTTTCGGGACCTTGGCCAAAACTGTCCCGACGCTGATGGCACCAACCAGCGCGCCCATGCCAAACGTGGCATACAACAGCCCATAGGTAGAACTGTCGGGCTCGACACCTAGGTTCAAGGCGGCCAGAGCCGGCATCTGTCCGATAAACGGCAAGCAGAACGCGGCGAAGGTCGCCATCGTCACTAGCGGAAGACCGACCTGGGGCGACGCTTTAGCCAGCCTGAATCCCCCAAGGAGTCGATCGCTAGCCGACGTCGATTTGGAACGCACCGCCGGGATCTCCACTACTAACAACGCCCCGATCACAAACACGTAGCTCGCGGCGTTTATGGCGAACACCTCGGCTGTGCCAAATCTCGACGCCATCCATGCGCCAATCGCTGGACCGATGACCCGACTTCCGTTCACCTGGGCTGCGTTCAGCGAGATCGCCGCCGACAGATTCCGTCGCCCCGCCACGCTAGGCAGCACCGCCGTGAACGCTGGCGCGTACAGGGCTTGGCCCACCCCGATAAGGGCGACCAAGCCGAGCAGACCTGCCCGCGAGATTTGCTCATCGGCAACCTGCCATGCCAGAACTAGGCCCCAAGTCGCCTGCCAGGCCTGACTAACGACCAGCAAACGTCGGCGGTCGATCGTGTCGGCCAGCGAACCACCAACAATGCTGAGGAACAACATCGGACCCATCTGGGCAAATATGACCAGACCCAGAAAGCGCGAACTTCCGGTCAGTTTCCAGGCAAAGATCCCGAGAACGACTTGCTGCATCCAGCGGCCCGTGTTCGACGCGAACGAGGCAAGAAACAGGATTCGGAAGTCGCGACTAGCGAGTACGTCGCGCGCCGTCCCTTCATCGGCCGAAGATATGGCTCGTTCGTCGGCCGAAGATACGGGCCCGTCTTCAGCTGCCACCAACAGCTATTCGGGCGGAAGAATCGATGTCAACTCTTCGACTGTGACCATCACGTCGCGGGCTTTGGACCCAATAGACGGACCAACAACACCGCGCTGTTCCATCAAATCCATCAATCGGCCAGCACGGGCGAACCCGACTTTGAGCTTGCGTTGCAACATCGAAGTCGAGCCAAGTTGGCTCTCGACTACCAGACGGATGGCCTTGATTAGAAGCTCGTCGTCGCTCTCGTCGCCGGTAGTTCCGCCCGGTAGCCGCGCCGCGTTGAGAGCGGCCTCATCGGTGCCTGCGACACCGTCCACATAGGCAACATCGGGTGCCTGACGCCGCCAGGCAGCCACGACCTTCTGAACCTCGGCCTCGGTGACCCAACAGCCCTGGATTCGCTGCGGCACATTGGAGTTGGCCGTTAGCAACAACATGTCGCCCTTGCCAATTAGTCGCTCGGCACCTGGCTGATCGAGGATGACTCGACTATCGGCCAGAGACGACACAGCGAACGCCATGCGCGACGGAATATTGGCCTTAATCACGCCAGTGATCACGTTCACCGACGGCCTCTGCGTCGCGATCACTAGGTGGATACCGACAGCACGCGCCATCTGCGCTAACCGAGTGATGGAGTCCTCTACGTCGCGCGCTGCGACCATCATCAGGTCGTTCAGTTCGTCGACCACAACCACGATGAATGGGATGCGTTCATAGGTTCGTTCGTCGCCATCGGCGGTAACCAGTTGCCCATTGTCGTAGGCCTGGTTATAGCCGGTGATGTCGCGGAAACCACATTCGCTAAGCAGGTCGTAACGCTTCTCCATCTCCTTGACTGCCCAAGCGAGGGCATTTGCTGCCTTCTTGGGGTTGGTTACAACCTGGGTCAGCAGATGGGGCAGCCGATCGTATTGGCCCATCTCCACCCGTTTCGGGTCGATGAGAATGAGCCGCACCTGGTCGGGTGTCGCCCTCATCAAAAGGGAAGTGAGAATGCTGTTGATGCACGAGGACTTTCCGGCACCGGTGGCGCCCGCAATCAGCACGTGAGGCATCTTGGCCAAGTTGGTCATGATGGGCCGGCCAGCAATATCTTGACCCAACGCAACATCAAGGGGGTGATTGGAGTCGCGCGCTGTTGTGCTGGACAAGATGTCGCCAAGCCCGACATCGTGGCGGTCGTCGTTCGGTACTTCGATTCCGATTGCCGAGCGGCCTGGGATGGGCGCAAGTATTCGCACATCGGCGCTCGCCATCGCGTACGCAATGTCTTTGTTCAGACTGGTCACCCGCGCCACCTTGACACCAGGAGCGAGTTGGAGCTCGTAGCGGGTCACCGTGGGACCAACGGTCATGCCGATGACCTTGGTCTCGACGCCGTGGCTGGCCAATGCCTGTTCTAGGGCCCTACCAGCGGCGTGGACAGCTCGTTCGTCAACTGTTTGTGCCCCACTTCGACCGAGAACCGACGGTTTGGGCAACTTCCACTTCGTGGTGGCTGGATCAACCATCTCGATGGTGAGCTGTTCACCCTTAGTGACGGACGGCGCGGGGACGTTGACCTTCGGCTCAATTGCGGTCTTGTCGGCCTTGTCGTTCGAGTCGTCGGGCGCAGCGACGAAGATCCCGGCCTCTGGTTCGTGTTTGTCGACCACTTCGGGAGCAGCGTCGTTGGCGAGGTCGAGAACGATCTCAGGTTCAGGAGCTGCGTTGGGCTCAACGAGCGCCTCATACCAACCCGAGACCACATCGAACATCGTCGAAGCGGCGTTGGCCAAAACGTCGGCCACCATGCCGAGAGTCAGATCGAACCAGACGAGCAGGCCGAACAGCCCAATCAGAAGGCATACAATCCAGGCCCCAGGAGTAGCGACAAGTGCCCGAATCGGCTCGGCCAGAGCCGCGCCAAGAACACCGCCGCCGCGCCGGAGTTCGGCCCCGGGCGCATCGAAGGTGCCCGGGCCACGGGCAAGGTGCGCTAAGCCGAGACCGGCGACGAATACGCACGCGCTGCCAAGGCTGACGCGAACGCTGCGCTCGGTCTCTCTAGACCTTAGAAGCGACCATCCGACCCAAACTAGAACGAACGGCACGGCGTAATGAAACATGCCGACGGCAAGGGCGATGCCATCGCGCAAAGCTCGACCAACGGGACCAGCGCGATCATCCAGAATGCCAAGAAGACTCAACGCCGCAAGCCCAAACAACAAAAGGGCAGCTAGGTCGCGGCTACGACTCTTGAGAAGGCGTGCCGTGGGTGATGCGGTTCTGCTCGTTCGACGGGCCGCTGGTTTCTTGCGAGCCGGCGATCGAGTAGTTGGCGAACTTCTTGGCGCGCGGGCGCGACTAGCAGACGAACGTTTGCGAGTTTGGCTCGCCGACTTCTTCTTCGTAGTTCGACGTTGCGCGGTTGAGGGTTGACGCGTGGTGGCCACGCGTACCTACGGTACCGAAGTTACGACTTCAGTGCGTAGGAACGTCTGGTGTTTTCCGGGACTACTTTCCGCTCTTAGTTCGCTTAGCTCAACCGGTTTCCGCTCTTAGTTCGCTTAGCTCACGGGGCCGCTCGGGCCACCGGTTTAACGTTGACTAGTCGGCGATCTGCACCAAAGCCATGATCGGAGGGCGTCGGCGCGTCTTGTGCGACACGAACCGACCCGTGGTTCGGCGCAGGACACGCTCGATTTCTTTGAAACCGGCTTTGTCGCCAGACAGTACGGCACCTACCACCCGGCTGAGCTCGGCTTCGAGCGCTGGCACCAGCTTGTCGAGCTCATCATCGGTTGCCCATCCCTTCGACACAACTGTGGGTCCAGCCAAAACACGTGACGCCGACTTGTTGACCGTCACGGTTGCCAAGACAACACCCTCGGCCATGGCCCGCCGGTCGGCGAGGACGTCGGCATCGAGTAGGTCGCCGCTGCCGTGGACGTACCGGTAGCGGTGCGGCAGCTGGTTTGCGAGCCTTACTCCGTTGTCGTCGAGCACCACCTGGCTGCCATCAGACACCACTATTGCGTGGTCGGCATCCAGGCCCTGTTCGATCGCGAGGTCGGCATGTCGGCGAAGCATACGTAGCTCCCCCTCGATGGGCACGAAGTACTCTGGAGACACGGCATCGTGCAGGACCTTGAGCTCGTCGCGTTTGGCATGCCCGGACGTGTGAACCTTGACTTGGCCAGAATGTACGACCTCGGCCCCCCGGCCGACCAACGCGTTGACGACCGCAAACACCGACCGTTCGTTGCCAGGAATCGGATGCGAGCTCAATAACACCACGTCGCTTTCGCCGACGCTGAAATCTCGATGGTCACCAGCAGCCAGACGGGCAAGAACAGCTTGTGGTTCACCTTGGGAGCCGGTGCAGATCACACACACCTGGCCAGGTTCGTAGTCGTTGATCTTGTCTATTGGTTCCAGCGAACGCTCGGGGATTTTGAGCATCCCGAGGTCGCGGGCGATTCGTACATTGTTCAACATCGAACGGCCGACCAGAAACAGCGTTCGTCCTTCGGCGATGGCGATGTCGGCAATTTGTTGAACTCGGTGCAGGTGACTAGCGAAACACGACGCAATGACCCTTCGGCCACGGTAGCCAGGAAAGAGATCTCGAAGGGTGGCCCCGATCTCGGTTTCGCTGACTGAACTGCCTGGGAGGTCGGCGTTGGTGCTATCGGCCATCAACAACCGGACACCCGGGTTCGCGCTGAGTTCTCGAAGACGGTTGAGATCCGTTACCCGACCATCGACGGGAGTCTCGTCGATCTTAAAGTCGCCGGTGTGCACGATGACGCCTTGCGGAGAGTGAACCACAATGCAGTTCGAGCCAGGAACCGAGTGCGTGATCGGCAAGAACTCGACGTCGAACGGGCCGACCTTCACGGTGTCACCATCGGCGACCGTGTGTAGCCACGTGCGTTCGTCGAGCCTGCCCTCCGATACCTTGTGTCCGGCCACCCCCATAGTGAGTGCTGATCCGTACAACTCGGTCTCGAACTTGGCGAGAAAGTGGGTGACTCCGCCGATGTGATCTTCGTGGGCGTGGGTGATTATTAGGCCGTCGATCGAGTCGGCATGGTCGAGCAAATAACGATCGTCAGGCAAAATGACATCGACGCCTGGCATCGACGAATCGGGGAACATCAGACCGAAGTCGATGACTATGACGCGTCCTTTGTACTCAATGGCAGTGCAGTTTCGGCCCACTTCGCCGACGCCGCCTAGGTGGGTGATGGTTACGGGTGCAGGCACTTAGTGGCGCTCGAGTCTGGCGATGGTGGCAAGAATGACCGATGAGGCCCGACCGAACTGCGTTGTCATGAACTTCCTTCGCTGGCACGGTCGATGCCGAGGGTGGCCAGAAGGTCCTCGTGAAGTTCGAACCACACCGTGTGATAGCTGGCGATTATTGGTTTCGTGAAATACTCGAGCTCTCCGGCTAGAAGGTTGTCGAGCGCGGCGCGGAATCTGGGTCCGTAGGCACTGTATCGATCGACAGCAGTGCGCAACGACGCCAGGATCGGCCTCATCTGACCGTCGAGATCGACGAGACGGCCGATCACGTCCTGGTCGTAGTCGTCGTCGGTGTGATCGTTGAGCGTCTGTTCTTCGGTGTCTGACCGAATCTGCCAGTCGGTACATAGCTGGAGCATTTGACCGTTCAGCTTTAGAAACGCAGCGTACGCAGCTTCGACATCGGCTCGAACAGCCATGTTGTCGAGTTGTTCGGACAGCAACCTCTCGCCCTCAGGTCGGCCTACTGCTGAGTCGAGGATGTAAACCGAACGGGCTTCGTTGAACGTGACTAAGCCGTCGTTGGCCGCCGCCTCGAGGGCTGCGGTGATTTCCGCAGTGTCGACGTCGAGTAACTCGGCGATCGCTTCAGCCGAAGCGAACCCTTTGAGACGCAACCCGAGTAAAGAGAGCAGGCGCGATGTATCGACGTTGGACATGGCCTCTAAAGGTAGCCGCAGTGGGACCCAGCCCGGCGCAATACCTAGTTGGCTTCGAGTTCGGCTGCGATTGAGAAGCTGTCAAGCTCTTCGGCGGTGTCGACCCAATTCTCGTACTGGATCACACCTATCTCGGTGAATTTCTGCCGTAACCAACCGTCGCCAGCGTCGAGTAGACCGAGTTTGCGGCAATTCGGCACAATCTTGGTGAACAACAAATGTTGGAACTCTTGTCGATCAGGATTGTTGAAGACCACCGGAATAACCTTGTTGACATCGGCGCCCATGCGCTCCCACACCTCTTGCTGGAGGAAGCGATCGCGCATCCGAACCGCGGCCTCGAACGCAAACTCTTGGCGCTCGATTAGCTCGGCAGCGGTGAGATCTTGGTAGACCTCTTTGAGTGACAGTACGCCGAAAGCAACGTGCCTGGCTTCGTCGCTCATTACGTATCGAAGCAGCTTCTTTAGTAGCGGATCTTCGGTCGTTTGGTACAGGAATCCGAAGGCGGCCAGGGCAAGGCCCTCGACCATGATCTGCATGCCGAGATAGGTCAAGTCCCAGCGGGAATCCTCGATGATGTCGTCGAGAAGCATTCGCAGGTGGGCATTTATCGGGTAGTGGCCGGTCAGCTTCGTGTTGAGATATTTGGCGAACACCTCGACGTGGCGGGCTTCGTCCATGACCTGAGTTGCCGCGTAATACTTGGCGTCGATCCAGGGCACTGTTTCGACAATCTTTGCAGTGCAGACAAGCGCCCCCTGCTCGCCGTGCATGAACTGGCTTAGCGACCAGTTCTGCGACTGCACCTCGAACTCGATCCACTCCTTGCGGCCCCACGACTCGATACCGGTGCCTTTGAGATCGAGCATCTGGTCGAGGCCGCCGTTTTCTTCGTAGGCCTTCGTTGCCAGCTTGTATGGATCAACCTGAGTTTCCCAAGGGAGATCGGTCTCGCCGTTCCACTGCCCATGTTTAGCCTTTTCATACAGCTTCTCAAGACGAGGGCGGCCACCTTTGTTGTAGTCCCACGTGTAAATACAATCGGCGTTGTTTTTCACATGGTGGATCACCTCGTCCCTGTCGGTGTTCGTGATGGCAAGAATCGCTGCAAGGTCGTTGGCGTCGTCGCGGCCAATGAGTTCGGCATCAGTGGCACGACTCTGGCCGGTGTTGTCTGTTACTGACATGTGTTTCTCCAGGAGGGGGGACTAGTTCTTGGTGGGTTGGGCGGCATCAGTGCGTATTCGTTCCGAAACAAACTTCTCAACTGCAGGACCATCGGTAAGGTCGAGCCACGGTGACGGTTCAAGTACGTAGGTCACAACAATGCGCGTGGCCCATTCGGCAGCCTGGCTGGCCTCGCGCCTCGACATGAAGCGCATCAGGTGTGGTCCGACAAATACCCTGGCGACGGCCAGGATTCGGTCGAGTCCTTCGAAGCTCAAGGTACTGAGAATTTCTCCAGGATCGTGTTCGAGCTGATACTGGAATTGCTCATCGTCGTTAAGTTGCTGCGCTGCTGCCGAAATCGTCATGGACAGCATCTCGAGCGCCGACGTGGCCTCAACCATGTGCGGCCGAAGTTCGTGGAAGAACCTAAGAACGCGGTGGCGACGCAGCGCGCCCAACACGACGTCGCGACCACCTGGAAAGACGCGATAGATCGTGGCCCGGCTCAGGTTCGACTCGCGGGCAACATCGTCCATAGTGGTCTTTGACCACCCGTTGGCGGCGACACAAACCTCGGTCGCCTCGACTATCTGGCGCTCGAGACTGCCAACCTTGGCCAGCTCAAAGCCACCGGTCGAAGCAACTGCCGTACGAGCCATACC
>JAADHX010000243.1 GCA_013151655.1 Actinomycetota bacterium | reverse complement strand
GGTCAGCCTCGAAAGTGACCACGGTGCTGCTTTGAAAGATGTCGGCATCAAGGCCGCGGTTCGTGCCGGTCGGGTGCGTTTGTCGTTCTACCTCTACAACACAACGGACGACGTCGATCTCGCAGTGTCAGTTCTTCGTTAGGTCGAACCCCTCGTCGCGCCAACCCTCGATTCCACCGATCATCTTCTTGACCGGTCGACCGATCAGAGCCAGCCGAACGCCTGCCTTGTCGGCTCCGTTGCAGTGAGGGCCAGCGCAGTAGACAACGAAGAGGGTGTCTTCGGGGAAGTCGGTCAAGTTGGTCTCGGTGAGGTCTGCGTGGGGCATGTGAATGGCACCAGGAACGTGCCCGGTTTCGTAACCGCCGATGCCCCGCACATCGAGCAGGATGAAGTCGTGTCGGTCGTCCTTCATCGACTCGTGAACATCCCAACAGTCGGTCTCAAGCGCTAGAAGCCCGGCGAAGTGTTCGAGCGCGTTGACCGAATCGGCCGTTGGAACCTCTGATACTGGCGTTGTTGCTGATCTAATGAGTGACACGAGATCTCCTCTAGTTCTGAGCGGATGGCTCAAGAGTGCTCGTCCGTGGCTATCACTTCGAGTGGCGGAAATGCCAATGTTCGATAGAATTCAGCCATGGCATTGAATCGAAGGGTCGTAGCCGTTGTTTATGACTCTCTTTGCGCATTCGAGTTCGGCTTGACCACCGAGTTGTTTGGGTTGGCCCGTCCGGAGCTAGACGTCGATTGGTACGACTTCGAGGTCGTGTCCGTCGATGGCCCCAATATCGGTATGGCTGGTGGGGTGTCCATGACCGCACCGACCGATCTCCTTCGTATCGAGTCTGCTGGCACAGTTGTTCTGCCCGGTTGGAGCGATCCCAGCGAACAGCCGCCTGCGGAATTGATCGCCGCGATTATTGGGGCTCACAGGAATGGTGCTCGGATAATGTCGGTCTGTTCCGGTGTGTTCGTGCTGGCGGCGACAGGATTGCTCGACGGGATGCGAGCGACGACCCATTGGCGTTACGCGCTTGCACTACAGGCCGCCTATCCCATGATCGACGTGAGGCCAGATGTGCTTTATGTCGACAACGGCGCATTGCTCACGTCGGCTGGAAGTGCTGCCGGCATCGATCTGGGCTTGCACCTTATTCAACGCGACTTTGGTCAGGACATCGCCAATCGGGTTGCGCGTCGCTTGGTGTTGCCGCCTCACCGCGACGGTGGTCAGGCCCAGTTCATCAATCAGCCCGTTCCAGCCGACTCCAGCTCATCGGTTGCTCCAACTATTGATTGGGCGCTCGAACGGCTGGCCGAACCGCTCACTGTCAACGAGATGGCAGCTCACGCGAACATGTCGTCTCGGACCTTCGCTAGGCGGTTTCGCGATGACGTCGGATTGGCTCCACTTCAGTGGCTAAATAGGCAAAGGGTCCTCTACGCGAAACGGCTTCTAGAAACCGGAACTGCGTCGATTGATATCGTGGCTCGCCAGGCGGGGTTCGGGTCGGCCGCCAACTTTCGTCACCACTTCGAACGAGAGGCCCGAACAACCCCGACGCGATATCGCTCCAGTTTCGCGGCGGAGTAGGTGCCTGAGTTCTCTGTATCTGGTTGTCACATCCAGTTGTCGAGAAACGACCGAACACTTGGTCCCCACAGCAGCGATCCGTACTTCTCGAAGAAATGCCCTTCGTCAGCGGTGAGACCAAAGGGTGGAAACACCTTCGACTGGATTAGGTGACCATCGGTGGATGCGACCTGGCCGAGCACGCGGGTCGGGCCGGTGCTGTAGTCGTTCTCGGCCTGAATGAAGTACAACGGACATCGGGTTTGTTCTGTCGCCGTAGTCATCGCCGCGCGCAACCGAGGGGTGTGGTCCCAGTTGATCGCTGCGCCCGCGAAATCGATGGCGCACCGGAAGCGGTCGGTCTTCATGGCTGCCCACAGGGTGACGGTGCCTCCGAACGAACTCCCCATGACAGCCATGCGCTCGGCGTCGACCGAGGCATGGTTTCGGATCTGTTCGGCGGCGGCAACCACGTCGTCGGACTCTGCTTGTAGACGTTCGACGAGTTGTTTGTCGTAGGTTTCGGTACCGAACTCGGCGCTGACTTCGGTCTGCCACGGAACTCCGGTCGACTCGCCGTAGCCGTGTCTGTGTACCAGAAGCGATGCGTATCCCCAGCTCGTCAGAAGTGCCGCCGTTCCGGGTCGGCACAGGTCGGACGTGCCCTGTTCGATCCCGCTTCCGTGATTGGTAAGAACGCATGGGAATGGCCCGTCGCCGGGAGGGATGTAGAGGTATCCGGTGAGGGATTCGCCGTTAAAGGCGAAGCTGATGATCTCAGGGACGGTTCCGTTTTGATCCGAGGTCATTTCGAGCTGCCTCCGTCTTGTTTGCGGCGTTTCATGGAACGGCATTTCATGTATCGGCGCTGCCGCAATATGGTAGGTCCATGAACCCACCCGATGCTACTGACCTCGCCGAGCTGGTTCGATCTGGTGCCGCATCACCGGCCGAACTTGTTGAAGATGCCATCGCCCGAATCAAGGCGACTCACAGCGACCTGAACGCGGTGATCCACCCGCGTTTCGAAGCTGCCGTGGCCGAGGCGGGTGAAGTCGCTGATGGGCCGTTCAAGGGTGTGCCGTTCGTGGTGAAGGATCTTGGTTGCACTATTGCGGGTGAGCCGCATCATCTCGGGTGTGCCGCGCTGAAGGAAGCTCAGGTCACTTCGCCTCACGATTCGTTTCTCTATCGACGGTTCAAGGCGCTTGGCCTGGTAGCGGTTGGTCGCACTAATACTCCCGAGTTCGGTTCGACCATCACCACCGAACCGTTGGCTTATGGCGCGGCCCACAACCCTTGGAACCTCGGTCACTCGACCGGTGGTTCTAGCGGCGGATCTGCTGCGGCGGTGGCGGCCGGTTTGGTACCGATCGCCCACGCAAACGATGGCGGGGGATCGATCCGAATCCCCGCTAGCGAATGCGGGTTGGTCGGGTTGAAGCCCACTCGTGGCCGGGTGTCGCAAGGCCCCGACATTGGCGAGGGTTGGGCCGGTTCGACGATTGATGGCGTGGTAACACGCTCGGTTCGCGACACTGCCACTGCTCTCGACGGCATCAGCGGGCCCGAACCTGGCGATCCCTATTTCGCGGCGCCTCCGGCCCGGTCTTACGCCAGCGAGGTCGGCGTCGACCCCGGCCGCCTTCGCATCGGGATCGCGCCTTCGGTCGCCAACGGCACCACGCACGCTGAGTGTTCGGCGGCCGTCGATGGTGCTGGTTTTCTTCTTGAGAGCCTTGGTCATGACGTGCAGGTGGCACAGCCGGTTTCTCTGACCGACGATGAGTTCTCGCGGCACTTTGTGACCATTCTGGCTGCCTCGCTCGCGGCCGATTTCGACGGTCTCGCCGGAGTTCTTGGGCGTCCTTTGGAGGCCGCTGATGTGGAGCCAGACAACTGGATGTTTGCCGAGATGGGTCGGGCGATCTCGGCCCCGGCGTATCTCGCCAGCGTTCAATGGGTGCATGCCTGGAACCGGCGGATGGCCTCGTGGTGGGCCGACGATGGTTTCGACATTCTGGTGACACCAACGCTTTCAATTCCGCCGCCGCCCCTTGGCTGGTTGAGTGACCCCGAGCTAGGTGGCCAGCGGCTTGGCGAAATCATGCTCTATACGGCCCAGTTCAACGTGACGGGTCAGCCTGGGGTGTCGTTGCCGTTGCATCAGACGCCCGACGGGCTGCCCATTGGCGTGCAGTTCGTTGGTCCCTACGGTGCTGAGGACATGTTGATCCGGCTCGCATCACAACTTGAGGTTGCGGCGCCGTGGGCCCACAAGACACCCCCATTGTGGGTTGGTGCGACCGGTTAGCTGGCTCGCCCGTTCATTTTGGGCCAGGAGTCCTCGTCTGAACGCATCGGCGGTTGCGCCAAAACCGCGAAGCGTGCATTCGCGCCGGGTCTTGCCACGTGTTGTGGTCGGACAGCTATCAAGTCGGCGTGATCCGGTTCGCAACCGACGGTCTTGTTCTTAGCCCATCGAGGTCAACGCCAGGTCGTGCGTACGCACGAGTTTAGCGAGGGGGTGGGACCGGTAACTTAGGTCCCGAAACGGCACTCACGGTGACCGAGTTGACCCATTTCCGCCGTTCCGGCCACTTAGCCGGTGCAACCGCGGTGCCGCGGGCGGGCCGCTTCGGAACTTCGGCGTACCGCCGTCGCTGTAGCCAGGGACAGACTTAGACACAGTGGCGAGTAGATCTGGCGGTCGAGTTTGACAAACCGAGGTGAGTCACTTCCCGGCGAAAGAAGATCGGTGCGACCGGCCAGACCAAACACACCGCGGATTCCCAAAATGCTGGCCACTACTGTGCGGCCTAGACGCCGTAACCCGGGCGGGCCTACCGCGACGTCGATAGCCAAACCCGCGGCGACGACAAGA
>JAADHX010000052.1 GCA_013151655.1 Actinomycetota bacterium | reverse complement strand
CCGATTCCACCTAAAACATAGAGGCAGTCAGAATAATCACGTACACCCGTTCTCTCTCTCACTCTCTCTCTCTCTCTCTCACACACACACACACGCCTAATAGCGCTATCAACTCCTCAAATGAACTGTTGAATCACCTTCCGCCCTCGATTTCGAGACGATTTGGGCCCGTGGTCATCCATCGGGGCTGATTGTGCGAGTAATCAGCGAAGGAGGCCGCACTTCGTTGCATCGATGGCGACGAGGTGGCTGGTGATGGACAATGAGTTCGATGGAACCGGAAATTCTTGGTGGGGATGGCGTGCAGGAGGACTTCGAGGTGTTCTATGACCGCGAGTTCTCCCAAGTCGTCGGCTTGGCCTATGCGCTCTGTGGCTCATGGCCGACGGCTGAGGACTTGGCCCAGGACGCCTTTGTTTCGGCTAAACGTCGTTGGTCGGTCGTCGGAGCGTACGAACAACCTGGCGCGTGGGTGCGCCGAGCGGTCGCCAACCGCTCGGTCTCGCTGACCCGGCGCCGGGTTAGTGAGGCCAAGGCCATGCTTCGACTTCGACGGCAGCGTCGGGTCGATCCGCCCGACCTCGATGGCACCGACGACAAGTTTTGGAGTGAGGTGCGTCGGTTGACCCCACGCCAGCGCCAGGTGATCAGCCTTCACTACGTAAACGACCTTCGGGTTCGCGAAATTGCCGAGGTTCTCGAAATCAGTGAGGCCACGGTGAAGACACATCTACAACGAGCTCGAAGCACGCTGCAGGCAAGGCTCGCCGACCAACGTGGGTTGCGACCATGAACTTCGACGATCAAGCGACGAAGGCCGGCGCGGCCATTTCCGAGCGCGCTGAGGCTCTTACGCCTCACCGCTCTGGCCTGAGCCGCAGACGCTGGGTTGCTCCGGTCGGAGTCGGGGCCCTGCTTGTCGTCGCCCTGGGCGTTGCGTCTTTGGTCGGATTAGGCCTTGGTGCCACTTCGCGGGTTGAGACGGTCGCGGGGCTCGACGGCCCGATTCCGGTGGTGGATGGTGTCGATGACCGACTGCTGGCCGCGTTCGTCTCGATCGATGGTGAAGTGACGGTTCTGAGCGGTGATCCAGCCTCACCCACAATCCAGCGCCTTGATGTCGACGCGCCACCACCGATACTGGATGTATCGACGATTCCCAAGCCAAGATGGACCTCCAGTGGAAGAGTTATCGAGTACGTAACCCAGCTAAACGACAGATCAGAGACGGTTAGCGTCGATGTGCCAACGGGTCGGATCACCACCGAGCCGTACTCGGTTCCGGATCTCACCTTCATGCGCACAGCAGGATTGTTGGACCCTGATCTCGACGAACCACACGATCGCACGCTCATGCTGATGCGCGCCTCGAGCTTCCCCTTTGTAATTGCCGTTGGGGAGGGAAGCGAGGTCAGGTGGTGGGTCCGCAGTGTTGCTGGCGGCAGGGGTCGCGTTTACGACATCGACTCGATTGAGTTCCTGGCACCAGGGCCCGACAGTCTGATCGTCATTGCTGATGGCTCGCTCTCACTCATTGGTGCCGACCGAGACATCCAGCCATACGCGCCCGACGGTGTTCCCGACATGGTGGTTCGGAGCGCGGCCGTAGGTCCGGCCGGTGAGACTGCTTTTGGGTTCGCCGATGCAACGGTGTTTGTGGAGACCGGTAACGGTGTCGCCTCGTTCGAACTCGGGGACCAATTTGGTGCCGTGACCGAGCTGTCGTGGGACCAAACCGGCGCTTCGGTATACGTCCAGACTCTCGGTGCCGATCCGGGCGACCAGGCGCTACACCAATGTTCGATTGGAGAATTGGCGTGTAGCCGAGTCGATGTTGGTGCCATGGGCAGCCTCGTGCGAGGTAGTCCACAAGCGTTAGCCCCCCACGACGTGCTCAATATCTGGCCCGGCGAATCGGTCAGCAGCGATACTGCCGCCGACGCGCCGTGGCGTCTCGATCCGACACTGTTGGTTACACAGTTCGCGGTCGAGGTCTTTTCGTGGGATGAGCCCCTCGTGGTTCGCGCCGAAAGTCTCGCCACCCATCAGCGACAGGTGGCGTTCGACGTTCGACGTTCTGCCGAAGAGTCGAGCTTTCGGATCACCGTGTCGCAAACCGACGGGCAGTCGGGCTGGTTTGTCTCCGAGGTGCGTAGGCGATTCGGCGGCCCCGAGATGGCCGTTGGGCTGCCGTTTGATGGTATTGCTACCTTCCAGATTGAACGCCAAGGCGCCGCTGTGGTTGAGGTGACCCTCAACATCGAAGGTGTCACGGTTTCGGGGCGCGCGATCGCTGGCGACGAGGTCAGACTCGACTTCGGCGAGTACAGGTTTGACCCAGGTCAGATCGAACCCTCTTCCGGTTTTCTAGAGAATGTGGGCTATTTCTTTGTTCTGCTTAGGGATGAGGACGGTGTGGTATTCCAGGCATTCGCGGACGCTCTCGTTTCGGGCCTTGGACCAGGTCAACCTTTCGGCTGAGGGCACGTAGCCGAATCGGCACTACCCAAAAGCCCTGAACCAGTAGCGATGGCCGGACCTTATCCACTGGCCATGATCATCGTTGCGGGTGATTGCTCGGCGTCGAGCCCGCGCAACTTCGGCCGCGATCTCGAAACCGGCGGCCCGACCAGGCGACCGCAGTCCAACAGCGCAGGACCGTGCCCTGGCGATCTAGGCAACACTTCGCCAGCAGCGCAGGATCGTTTCCGCGGCAACTTCCATGTCGCGTTCGGTGCTAGTGGTGCTGCTGACACTGAGCCGCATCGAGCTTCTGCCTTGCCATCTGGTGCCACCAGCCCAGACAGTTCCGTCGGCTTGAACCGCGGCGATCACGGCGTCGGTCATATCGTCATCGCCGAAGCTGACGAGGGCCTGGTTGACAACTACCGGAGCGAGAATGTGTGCGCCACCGGCATCGAGGGCCTGGGCCAGTTGGCGGCAAAGGCGACAGGTTCGCTCGATTATGTCGGCCACGCCAGCGCGCCCGAGCGAAGCCAACACCGCCCACGTCTCGACACCTCTGGCGCGTTGCGACATCTGCAATCCGAGGTGCATTAGCGCACGATCTGAGGTAGTCGAAACGTAGGCCGCGTCGACGGCCATGGCCCGGCGCAGGTCTTCACCTTTGGCCACGATCGCAAGGCCGGAGTCGTATGGCGAATTGAGCCATTTGTGGGCATCGGTTGCCCAGCTGTCGGCGAGGTCGGCGCCAGCAACAAGATGGGCCAGAGCTGGGTCGACGGCGGTCCACAACCCGAACGCCCCGTCGATGTGAGTCCAGGCTCCGGCGGTGTTGGCTGCTGGAATGATCTCGGCGAAAGGATCGCTGTGGCCGGTGTTGACGTTCCCGGCCTGAAGCAACAACAACGTAAGTGAGTCGAGGGAAGGTACTTCGGCCGCGATCATGCGGCCACAGCTATCGGTTGGCACGACGGTGACCTGATCCTGGCCGATGCCAGCGACACGCAACGCCTTGGTGGCCGAGACGTGTGCTTCGGCTCCGAGCACGACCTTGATCGGTGGCGACCCAGCCAGACCCTGTCGGTCAACACTCCAACCGACGCGATGAAGCAGAGCATCTCTGGCCGTAAGTACACAGGTGATGTTGGCAACCGACGCACCGCCGCAGAAGGTAGCGACGGCCGACTCGGGAAGGTCAAGAAGGTCGAGCACCCAGCGGGCGGCGATGTCGTCGAGATGGGCGGCGACGGGTGACATAACAGGCAGAGCTGCGTTTTGGTCCCAAGCGGCGGTGAGGATGGAGGCTGCCAAACCAGCGGGTTCGGTTCCGCCATTCACGAACCCGAAGTACCGTCCAGCCGTCGAGCGCATTGTTGCCGGTGAACCCAACTCGTCGAGCCGAGCCAAAACCTTTGCCGGGTCTTCTCCACGTTCGGACAGTTCGGTAGCGAAGCCTCCTAGAGCGACAAGCGCATCTGGCGATGGGCTGGCTGGCTCGTCGGCGCCGACCGACAAGTAGGACGCAGCTCGTCTGGCCGCGTCCAATATGAGGTCGGAAGTGTGGTCCTGCATATGAGGATCTTCGCGCAGCAGTCGCGGGCCAATTGGACTCGACTTGCCCACCGATGCGTCGTGGTGCAACTTCGTCTGCCCTAGCGGTCGTAGCTGGAAACGGGCACACTGGGTTAATGGAGCATCTCACCACCGAACAACTCGAAGCCGGTTTGCAACACATTCTGGACTCGCCGGCAGACGATGGTGTTCTCGAAATGGTGTTGCGACGACCAGCCGAGGACGAGCGCGAGATCCTAGAAGTTGCAGAACTGAGCTTCGAAGACGGCGTTGTTGGTGACAACTGGAAGCACCGTTCGAGCCGCCGCACCGACGACGGGTCCGCCCATCCCGACATGCAGATCAACGTCATGAACTGCCGAGTGACCGACCTGGTTGCCGGGGGTCGAGATCGCTGGCACTTGGCCGGCGATCAGCTTTTCGTTGATTTCGACA
>JAADHX010000394.1 GCA_013151655.1 Actinomycetota bacterium | reverse complement strand
CCGTTAGCTGGCAAGCCGACTTCGAGACCGGTCGCACCTGTTAACAACTCATCCACAATGCGACCTGCAATCTGGTGCGGATCTTGGTCGTCGCGCTCGACGTCGATCGCCTTGACATCGACGTCGGGCCACTCGATGGCCGCAGTTCGGACCAGGGCGACCGGTCCGGACGCCCAGGCACCGACGGCATCGACGCCATCACAGCCGAAGCTGCCGCCAAGGTCCGAGACGCACACGAATACGCCGCCACCGGCAGGTCGCTCGACAGCAAAGTTGCGGGCGGCGGCGAAGGCGGCCCGGTTAACCGCGGTTGCGGTGTCGACGCTCGTCAGGTCGGCGAGACCGCCAAGGAAAACGGCTCCGGCGTAGCCAGATACTTCGACACCATCGACCAGAGTCGCGTCGACGTCGCTGTTGTTAAGAAGTTCGACGACGATCTCGGCCACTCCGCCGAAGTCGTTGGTTACAGCCACCGGACCTGCAAACAGACCAGGCATAGGCGTCCCGGCCGCAGGTGTCTGAACTGCGCGGGTTACGGATCGTTCGAGCTGAACCTCGGGTTTGTTGCCCGTATCGCCGCTCGGCGAGGCAAGCGTCGTCGTGGAGGAGGAGGAGGAGGAGGAGGAGGAGGCGTCGGCGGCTTGGGGTGGTTCGACCGGCTCGCCGTCGAGCTGGGAGTTCATGTACTCGACAATCTGACCAAGCGTCACCAACTCAGCCATCACGGCCGTATCCACCTCAGGCAACCCCGGAACAACATCCTGCATCACACTCAGAATCTCGACCCGCTTAATCGAATCAATCCCAAGATCGCCCTCAAGCTCCATCTCCATAGCCAACATCTCAGCCGGATAACCCGTCTTGTCAGCAACCACTCCCAACAACACAGACTCCACATCACCAACACCAGCCACCACACCCAGAACCTCAGGTGCCGACTGAGAGTCAACTTCTAGTTGAGGAACAGGTGCAACCGGTGATGTGTCGATGGGAGTCGGTGCCACGCTTGGGCTCAAGTTGTCGCTGAGGGCTCTCGGCGAGGCGACCGGCGGGGTCATAGGCTGGACAATCTCCGACACTGCGGGAGTACCGGGCGGTGCCATTTCGCCCGGTTGGGTGTTCGAACCAAGTTGACCAAGTACGGCGATGCTGCGTTGTGCCGTCTCCAGGAACGAGGCATGCACCTGCGCCATCGAGGACAAGAAGTCCGAGTGGGCGCGTGCCGTCTGAGCCTGAATCGCCTCATAGGCTTGGAGTACCTCGGAGTTGGAATCCTGGGCTTGAGGGTCAGGTTGAGGTGCCATGTTGGGTGGAAGTGGCCGATCGGGTTGTTCGAGGGTGAGAGATTCTGGTGGTGATATCGCGTTGGGCGGCGCCAGCTCGGTTAGATCTTGAGGTGGATATGGCCGCCCGTAGTTGGCCCCGCCAATGCTCATGGTGAGCACCGGACGTTCGATTTCGTGTGGATTGCAGGGTTCGGCGTACTCATGCCATAACGGACCAAGGTCCATCTCGACGCCAGCAGCCACGAGTTGTCCGATTCCGCTATGGAAGGCTCCGAGCCCTGGCCGATTCGGTTTATCGAGGGCGATTGTCCGATAGTCGCGGTCTCCGAGGATCTTTGCGACCAGTCCGGTAGTCGTGGTGGATGGACCCACTTCGACGAAGATCCTGGCCCCGTTTGAGTACATCTCCTCGATCAGGTCGACGAACCGCACCGGGTTCGCCAACTGCTGACCCAGTTGCGATCTCATCTCATCTGGGTCGGCCGGGTACGGGGCTGCCGTCTGGTTGGCGTAGATGTCGATCTTGGGCGTAACAAAGTTGATATCGGCTAAGTACTCGGTGAACGATTCGCTGGCCCCAGAAACCACCGGGGAGTGAAACGCGGTGGCGACCTTGAGCCGCTTTGAGGTAACGCCCTCGTCGCGAAGGAACGCCTCGACCTTGGCAATCTCGTCGATCGTTCCCGAGAGCACCACCTGAGTAGGAGTGTTGTGGTTCGCCACGACAACGCTGGCCGCTGATCGGTCGACCAGATCCTGTGCCTCGTCGATGCTGCGCGCTACAGCCAACATCGTGCCCGGAGTTTTCGCGGCATCGGCCATAAGTTCGCCTCGGCGACGGGCCACTCGCAACATGTCGGTCTCAGTCAGAACCCCAGCGGCGTGCAAGGCTGTGATTTCGCCGAAACTATGACCGCAGGTGTGAGCCGCGCTTACGCCAACGGAGTGCAACATCCGAAGCAGCGCCAGGCTGGTTGCACCGATAGCGGGCTGGGCCCACTCAGTCGCCGTCAATCGCGCAACATGACCAGCGCGGTCCGCATCGTCGAACACGGGCCGCGGAAACACAACCTCGTGCAGCGGCTCAGCAACCCAAGGAAGGTCGGCCGCCGTGTCCCATGCGGCCATCGCCTCACCATATGACATGGCGAGATCGGCACCCATCGACAAGTACTGGCTCCCTTGCCCTGGGAACACGAACGCAACATCGCCGCTGCGATCGCCGACGCCAAAGTGAATGTGGGTCGGAGTCGAGAACGACTCGGTCGAGTTCGCTTCAAGCAATTCGATCGCTGTCGCCAACTTCGCGGCAAGGTCGGCTTCGTCGGTGGCCACAATCGCCAGGCGACACTTAGCAGTGCAGTTGTAGGCGACCTGGCTCGAGTGTGCCAGCCAGTTCAAGTATCCATCGAGAGTCGAGGCTTCCATATGGTGGCGCGACTGGCTGAGGATCTCGTCGCCGCTGTCGGCGCAAAGAACTACTAGCTCGCTTCCTGGGGCTCGCATCCTGGGTGCGTGGGCCCCCGGTCCGGTGTACTCGGCGAGGGTGATGTGGAAGTTTGAGCCGCCGAAGCCAAAAGAGCTAACTGAGCTTCTGCGCTCGTGGCTAGAGCCTCTGACCCACGGCCTAGACTGTGTGTTCAGGTAGAAGGACGACTGCTCAAGCTCAAGTTGAGGGTTAGGGGTTTCGATCTTCGCGGTTTGTGGAAGAACCTTATGATTCAGACTCATAATGACCTTGATAAGGCCTGCTGCTCCCGCAGCCGCCTTGGTATGTCCAATTTGGCTCTTAACCGAACCCAACGCACACCACTGGCGGTCGCTTCGGGTCGTCTCGCCGAAGGCTAGATCGAGACCGCCGAACTCGGCCGCATCACCAGCCACAGTGCCCGTACCGTGAGCTTCGACAAGTTCGACGGTGTCTGGCCCGTAGCTGGTCTTGGCATAGGCGTTGTTGATAGCTCTGGCTTGCCCGGCAGAGACAGGTGCATAAACACTCTTCGAACGCCCATCGGAGCTAGCTCCCACTCCATTGATGGTGCAATAGATGTGGTTGCCGTCGCTCTCGGCATCGGCGAGTCGCTTAAGCGCAACCATGCCGATGCCTTCGCCAAGCATGGTGCCGTCGGCTTGGTCAGAAAATGGTCGGATGTCCTCGGTTGGCGACAAAGCAGGTGTCTTCGAGAAACACATGTACATGAAGATGTCGTTCATGGTGTCGACCCCACCAGCGATGACAAGGTCGCTGTCGCCGAGGTAGAGCTCGTTTACGCCCATCGAGATCGCCGAGAACGACGAAGCGCATGCCGCGTCGGTCACACAATTGGTGCCACCGAGATCGAGGCGGTTCGCTATTCGGCCAGCCACCACGTTTCCGAGCAGCCCCGGGAACGTGGCCTCGGTCCATTCAGGATGAAGATCGGCGATCTGGTCGCAGGCAGCAACGGCGACATCTTCGGCGACACCCGCTCGCCTCATGCCTTGAAGCCACATGGGCCGATTCATACGACTGGCCATTGCACCCAGAAGCTCTTGGCCAGACGTAACACCGAGGATCACCGATGCCCGCGAGCGGTCGAGCTCGTTGAACTGACCGGTGGTGGCGTCGTCGAGAACCCTCTGAGCCACTATCAACGCCAGAAGTTGTGCCGTATCGGTTGACGGAACAGCAACTGGCGGAATCCCGAACCCCATGACGTCGAGTTCGACTGGGTCCAAGAACCCACCTCGACGGCCATAGGTCTTGTCGACAGCAGCCATATCGCTATCGAAGTGATCGTCGATGAGCCAGTGGGTCGGAGGAATATCGGTCATCCGGTCGGTGCCGGCAAGAATGTCGGCCCAGTAACCTGTCGAGTCGACGGAGCCAGGAAATAACGCCGAGACGCCAACAACAGCGATCGGCGGACGTGGCTCGTTTGGGCTCAGTGGCATTTCTCAGTCCTTCAGACGAGGCGGCGGGGCCGAAAGTCGAATGCTTGTATGGGGACGTCTACACCGTAGGTGCGGAACTGGTGAGCTCGCGTTAGTACTGCCGCGCCTTCCAGCAGGTTCTTCGCAACCTGGGCGACGGTTCTGTTGGCCGGCTCGGCTAGGAATGAACCGGCGGTCCAGGCATTAAAAGCGCCCATAGCTGGACCGCACCAAATCTGGTAATCGAGCCGCCGATCGGTGTGGCCATTGATAGCCCATCGGCTCGACATCCCTAGGT
>JAADHX010000313.1 GCA_013151655.1 Actinomycetota bacterium | reverse complement strand
CCAAGCTCATCACCATGGGCGCCAGGCTCGGTATTGGTCAGTCGCTCAACTACTTCAAGAAGAACAAGGCGGCAATCGCCAAGATGCTCACATCGCCTTCGTACGATCCGAACGATCTTCTAGTTCCGCTGAGCGAAACTAACCTAGAGCTCGGTGTTGAGGCCATTCACATGTTTACGTTCAACCAAATTCAAGCCACCGAGGCGTGGCGCCAGGAGAACCTGTAGCCCATGACCGACTCGTCCCCTTCAGCCGTGCAGCTCACCGAGGGCGGCGCCGTTCTCATGAACGGCAATCGTTTACGAGACGAGATTGTGGCCGAATTGGCAATCGAGATCGAGCGACTTGGTAGCCCTGCCGTGTGCCTAGCCACGGTTCTGGTTGGCGACGACAAACCTTCGCGTCTATACGTGAAGTCGAAACATAAGAAGGCTCAGCAGGCCGGAATGTTGTCGCGCCATGTCGAGTTGGGCGCCGACGCGACCCAGGCCGAGGTCGAGACCGTGGTTGGTGAACTGGCCGACGATCCGTCCGTTCACGGCATCTTGGTACAACTCCCTCTGCCTGATGGTCTCGACCCAGAGCCGGTACTCGATCTCGTGCCGCCTGAGAAGGACGTCGACGGGCTCACCGAGAGGTCTATGGGGCGCCTGGTTCGGGGTAAACCAGGCTTGGTCCCATGTACTCCGCTGGGTGTCATGCGGCTTTTGGAGCGATATGGCATCGAGACCGCGGGCAAGACCGCCGTGGTTATAGGCCGATCGACGTTGGTGGGCCTTCCTCAGGTTCTTCTCCTTGGCCGCAAAGGCGTCGACGCCACGGTGACATTGGCCCATAGCCGTACCGCCGACTTGGTCGAGACGTGTAGGAACGCCGACATCATCGTGGCCGCTGCCGGAATAGCGAAGCTGATTGGCGCCGAGCACGTGAAGCCGGGGGCCACCGTGATCGATGTCGGGGTTTCGCGGACGGGCGACGGCATCCAGGGCGATGTCGATTTCGATGCCGTTCAGGCCATAGCCGGGGCCATCACACCGATGCCAGGCGGCACCGGACCGATGACGATTGCATGCTTACTGCAAAACACCCTGACCGCCGCTCGGCTGCAAGGCTTAGTCGAAGACTGAGCCCCAGGGTCACAGCGCAGTCGAAGACTGAGCCCTAGGGCTATGCGGCTGGCAAGGTCTGGAGGGTGGCGATGAGTCCCAGGGCTTCGGTGACGGCGCCCTCGAAGGCCGACTCGTCTGACGATTCGGCAGCTACAACCACGACGCCGTCGGGTGTGTCGATGACCCAGAACCGAGTGAATGGTCCTTTGTGGTACTCGTTGTTGCGCCCGGGTTTCTCGCTCCACTTGAACCCCAATGTGTTCGGGCTGTCCGGGGCCGTGTCGAACTCGCGGATCGGGTAGGCAGACTCGGCGGAGACCTCTACTTCGGTGGCTTCCGCTGCTGTATCGGCGAGCAAAGCCTCGACGACGGCATCGGAGGTGGCAAGCGGGTTGCCGTCGAGGTCACCGGTCGCCTTGAACATGTAGATCCCCGAATTGGTGCGCTGAAGCACACCTACGAGGCCATCACTTTGACGTACGAACCGTTCGTCAGCCAGTTCGAATGAAAGGCCGGCAACGGGGAAGTTCGCACGTCCAGCCGGGACATCAGTGGACAGGCCCTGTTCCCACAAGGGAAGATCAGGATCGATGGGGTGAGGCTCGGGATCACCGAACGCAAGCGTGGCCAGCACCGATTCGGCCTGCTCGAAGAACGGCGGGCCCACGCTGCCCGCACCAAGCACAACGACGATAGGTGACTCTCCTTCGTCGATCCAGTGGATGCGGTAATCGACCCCTGGGTCAAAAATGACGCCGCCAGTAATTCCGTCGAGCGTGCGGTTGGCCACGAAACCCATACAGAACGTGGTGCCGCACTCGAAGGTCTCTTCGACCCTGAGGTCGAATCGTACGGCAGTGCGGCCGCCGAGGTCCACCGTTTGGCGGTTCGTGATGGTGATACCGTCGGTCAGGTTGTCGAGCCAACCGTCGATGTCGTCGAGAGGCCAGCCCGTTTGGTCTTCGCGGTTCGCGTTTGGGGCATCGGGATCAGCCAAACCGGTCGCTCGGACGAAAATTATGTCGCGGTCACCAGGCCCGGCGTTATTCGGCGTGCCTAAGGGGAAGAATCCGGGATCGATGGGATACACGAACCAGGGCTCGTCCAGGGTGAAACTAAATGGTGTCCCAAGGTTGTTTACGCGGTGGGTTCCAACTTCGATTGGGCTAAACGACTGGATGATTTCGGGGGCGGCGGCGTCGAACACGGCTGGTCCAGCTTCGATATCGCTCGGTGCCGGCTCTTCTGGTTCGGAGCTTTCTGTCGGCGCCGCCAGAGTGGCGGTGGTATCTGGACTCTCCGGTGGTGCCGCGGTGGTGGTCGCTACGGCCGCCGTTGTGGTGGTCTCGACCACAGCAATCGACTCTTCGTCCTGGTCCGAACCCGCTGAGTCATCGGAGCCGCAGGCGACCAAGCCGAGGGTCAGGCCAAGAAACAGTGCGATACTTCGATGGCTGGACAAATGGAGATGGATCGACATGGGGACTCCTCGTGTGTGTGCCGTTCGGCGCAGATGCGGCCGACACTGTTGATATGTCCAGGCACCGCTCGAAGCTGACAGATGTCAGCCGAACCGGTTATCCGGACACTTCTGTTGTGTGGAAGCAATCAACGCAACCCGACCAGCGAGCCAATCGCCTGTGACCGATCGAGAGCGCTTCACATTGTTGTATGACCGGCACTTTCACGAGATCCTGGGCTACTGCGCTCGGCGCGTTCCGGCCCAAACAGCCCATGACGCAGTGTCAGATATCTTTCTCGTGGTCTGGCGCAGGATCGACGACGTCCCCACAGACACTGAGCGCGCCTGGCTATTCGGCGTTGCTCGAGGCGTCCTGGCAAACTCGCGGCGTTCGGAATCGCGTCGAGACAACCTCATCGCCAAGCTGCGAACGTTGCGTTCGCCAACGGCCGTCGAGATCGACTTGGACGTTGTGGCTTCGACCGAAGGCGCCCTCGTACGTAGAGCGCTCGCCCGCCTCAGAGCGGCCGACCAGGAGGTCCTCAGGCTGGCTGCATGGGAGGAGCTCAACGGCCCCGAAATGGCGATTGCGCTCGACGTAAGTCTTTCGGCGGTGCAACAAAGGCTCTCTCGAGCGAAACAACGACTTGCCAAGGCGCTCGCCGACGAGGCGACCAATGAACACCGGGCGAGAGGACTTCGTCGATGAGCACGAATCAGGACACGGCGTTCGAACGATTGCGCAGAGCGAAGCCGATCTCCATTACGCCGCTACCTGCCCGATCAGCAGCGGAGTTCCTCGACGAGCTCGAGGGCGACGGGCCCGAGCCTTGGTTGGCCCCTGGTCCAACGCGTGACACGCGGCGGCCAGTGCTAGCCGCCGCGATCATCCTCTTGGTTGGGGGTGTGGCCATAGCGCTCGCAGCATCCGCCAACCGCGAGCCGCCAGTGGATGCTGTCGCACCACTCACCGAAGTGACGTTTAACTCTTCGGCCGCTGACCTCCCTCCAGCGGGGTCGATGATTGGAGGCGTCTACCAGGCCAACAGCCTCGGGACGCCGCTCTCAATGGACCTCGACGAGATCTGGTCGCTCTTGGCGCATGAGGCCGGTGCCATAGAGCTCTCCGATGGCGGCACGGTTTCGATTATCAGGCCCACCAATCTCGCCGACCCCGCTGACCTTGCAGCCGACCCGATGTTCACCTGGCCTACGACAGATCTCGACGGCTGGCTTAACAACGTTTCACCATCGGTCACCATCATCGAGGCGACAGACGTAGGGCGCGACGGACTAAGGGTGTTTGACCTGCAGGTAACCGAAGGCCTCTGTCCGAACTTGACAACCTGCGTTCCACTCCTGACCACCCGGGGAACCTTCGATGTGTTCGTGGGATCGTCGGAGCAGACGCGTGTGTGGTGGTTCACGATGGAACCATTCGGCCCTTTGGTTGTCGTTGCCACCGGACCGGTCTCAACAATTCAGAACGCCGACACCCTCGTGCAGTCCATGGGGTTTGGGCCCAACGCCGCGCACCCACTGGCGCAGCAGGAGCCTTGGGAGGCCGGACTCAACGGCGAGCTTCCGGCCGGCCGTATCGCCCTTCCCGCCCTGGGTGGACTGGAGTTCGACCTTCCCTTTGCCGCCGCCATGCGACAGAGCGATGACGCCGTGGTTGTCGAGCTGACCGCATTGGCACGACTCGAAATCCTCATCGTGGATCGAGCCGCAGACGGTACTGCAGTCACCACTGTGGCCGAGGCCACGGCTGCCCTCGCGCCACACGTCGAGGTGGCCCCGGCAGGCGTTCTGGAGACGGCTCTTGGTGAGATGGCCGTCATCGATCTTGCCAACGGTCCTACCAGCAGCTCGAACCTCGCTCTACTTACTCCGGATCGCGGTTTCGCCCCTGGCACAGCGACCGACAGCTACACCTGGCTGGTGCCGCGCTCTGGCCGGCTGTGGATGATCGAGGTGGAAAATGGCGTGCTGCTAGTGAGCGCCGGAGTGCTCGAAGATTCAGCCCTTGACGACCCGACGATAGAGCGCAACCTATTCGAACTCGGAGAAACCGTCGCTCGGACCATCCGCCTCGGAGCCGGTTGAATCCCTAGCCTGGGGCGCCGTTGAGGTCGAAGGCGGCATCGCCGAAGTCGCGACCGTTGATCCGCAGGGATAGGCCCTGTTTCCCGGAGTAGTACCGGCGCGTCGTAATCGATCGGATCGGATGAGCGCGCGCAAGCGAACGGGTCTCGTCGCTGCCGAGCGTGAACTTGGTCCACTTGAAGACCTTCGCCGACAACGATCCGTTGGCCTTGCGAAAATGCACCAGATAGTCAATGACCAGGTCCTGAGGTTCATCGCTCAGCGAACTAATCTCGAGGGTGAACTCCAACGCCGTGCCGAACTCCACGACCGGTGTTTCGATCGTCAACGCGTCGACTTCGACCTCGGGAGGTAGTAAACCAAACGCCTCCATGGCGAGCGGATGTCCCTGTTTGATCAGAGTCCGACATGCATGGCGCACGAGTCGCTGTCGGTCCTTGTCGGCGTCGATCATCCAGTCGATCGCCAGGCGGCCAATCAGGTCGGGGTGGTCCTTTGCGATGTCGTTGAGGTGGTTGGCCACCGAACGGCGGACGTATTCCTCGGCGTCATCTCGTAGTGCGTGGAGTAGGGGCAGCATCGGCGACGGGTCGGCGATCAGTTCGGGCAGTTGCATTGCCCACGGCAGGCGTGGCCGCGTACCCTCTGACACCAGACGGCGCACATGTTCGCTCGGATCGCCGGTCCACTGTCCCATGATCGCCAGGGCCCTGGATTGATCGGCCAGAAGCAGATAACGCACCGCAATCTCGGACGAGGACCGCTTCGTCATCTCCTTGAGCAAATCGAGGGCAGCGTCGAAGTCTTCAATGCTGTGCTGGCCGACGACCATCGACAGTGGCATTACTCCCCAGCCACGCATGCCGTCGGTGTCGCTGTCGGCGACGACGTCTCCTTCTTCGGGGTGAAGGATCGCGAGTAGAATGGCAAATCGCTCTTCGGAGGAGGCGGGCAACACCATGTGGACTTGATCGGCGATCAGCTGCGAGCGTTCCTTGAGTTCGAGAGAGTCGAGTTCGGCGAGGATCGATTGTTCGAACCTTTCTCGATCGAAGTCCTCGAGCTGGGCTTGCAGATGTGCGCCGAGCGTGGCTACGAGTTCGGGGGAAAACAGGTTCTTGAACGGTTCCATTGCGTAGTCGCCCTCTCGATCGTCGCAGCAGTTTAGGGTTGGCCGACGAATTGCGATCTATGCAGGACTACGGGGTCCGGTCTCCGCGTCCGACCACGCAGACGACTTGGATATATGACCCCACTAGAAGTGTTCAACAACTTATGTTGTGCCGACCGGTGGCATCCGAGGCGTACACGGTTCATAGCTGTGGGGTGAGCCGGACAGTTGTGCGTGATTGGTCAGCCGAATCTGACGCTTAACTCTTGCAGCCAGTCGCGAACAGCATCTGTGTCGCGTAAACGATTGTTCGCGATAGTCGCCGCATTGCCAACCTTGATGGAGACATCTGATGGGCCGAGAACGGCAAAGGCATCCTCATCTGTGATGTCGTCGCCTACGAACACCGCAGTCAGCGCATTGACCTCGGTTCGTAGATCGTGAATTGCCCGGCCCTTGTTGCCCGAACGTGCGAACAGTTCTAACACAGCGCTCCCAACCTTGATCTCTGTCCCATCGACAGATTCGGCGAGAGGTCGGAGCCATGTGAGCGCGTCGGCTCCGGCGACAGACTCTGCTTGGCGGACGTGGAGGACAACGCTGGCGGGCTTTGTCTCCACCCAGGCTCCGCCGCCCGCTCGATGCATGGCTCTGTCGCAGAGACTCGTCAGCTGAGCGAGTCGGTCTGCCTCTTGCACGGTGAGAGGCTCCATCGGGCGACCCTGAATCTCTATTCCGTGACTTCCGATGAGAGTTATGCCCTCGTCGAAGTTGAAGCGGTCGAGATCGTCGATCGATCGACCCGAGACAACCGCAACATGGAGCTGTTCGTGCTTGGCGAGTTCGGCAAGTGAATCTGCGACACCAGCCGACAGGCGTGCTTGATCGGCGTGGTGAACAATTGCAGCGAGGACACCATCGACGTCGAGGCCTAGCAAGAGCGGACGTTCCTGGTCGGCAATGTGTTGTGCCAGCGCCGCCGGATCGTCGTAGTTCATATGATTCTTACACCGGGTCGGCTGCCGGGGGCAGGTCGGGCGCGGCGGCCAGCTCCGCAAGGAAGCGGTCGGCCCAGTCTTGGACATTGCTCTTGCGGATCTGCTCGCGGAGACCAGCCATACGTTGGCGCCGCTCGTGTCGATGCATTTCTACCGCCGTGATTATCGCCTGTTGAAGAGCTTGATCGTCGTGTGGGTTGAGCAGGACAGCATCGATCAGTTCGTCCGCGGCACCGGCGAACTCAGACAGCACGAGCACACCGTCACCGTCGATGTGAGCGGCCGCGTATTCTTTGGCCACTAGGTTCATGCCGTCGCGAAACGGCGTCACCAACATCACGTCTCCGGCGCGGTACAGCGCAATGAGCTCGTCAAAATCAAGTGTTTGGTAGAGATAGTGCACTACGGGAAGTCCGATTCGAGCGAACCGACCGTTGATTTCGCCCACAAGCCTTTCGATTTCGTGCCGCTCATCTTGATAGTGCTCTACACCCTCGCGGGTCGGAGTCGCGACCTGTACGAGCACATGACGTTCGGGATCGAGTTCCCCCGATTCGAGTAAGGCTCCGAATGCTTCGAGACGAAGACCGATCCCCTTTGTGTAGTCGAGGCGGTCGACACCGAGCAGGATCACCTCCGGGTCGCCGAGCCGAGCGCGAATTTTGCTCATGCGTTGGCGAGTTGCCCGGCCGGCTGCTGTTTCTTCGACTTCGGCGAAATCGATCGAGATGGGAAATGCTCCGACGCGAGTCTGATGGTCGGGGCCATCGATTACCTTGTCGCTTTCTGTCACGTTGAGCAGTTCGCGGGCCGATCGGATGAAGTTCGAGGCACCCATCGGTCGTTGGAAGCCGATTAGATCGCAGCCGAGAAGCCCCTCGATGATCTCTGATCGCCACGGCAGGCGGGAGAACAGTTCAAACGGCGGGAACGGAATGTGCAGGAAGAATCCGATGGTGATGTCGCCGCGTTGTTCGCGGAGCATCTTCGGAACCAACTGCAGTTGATAGTCGTGAATCCAGACGACCGCATCGGGCGGGGAGATTTTGGCGAGCTTGTCGGCGAAACGTTGGTTGACTCGCTCGTAGGCATCCCACTGTTCGAAGTCGTAGGTCGACTCACGAAGCGCATCGTGATAGAGCGGCCACAGCCCGTCGTTGGCAAAACCTTCGTAGTACAGCTCGACCTCGTCGGTGCTGATTGCAACGGGTTCGAGGTTGACGCC
>JAADHX010000442.1:4549-8588 GCA_013151655.1 Actinomycetota bacterium | reverse complement strand
TGGCGGCCGGGCTGTCACGCGTTCTCCGGCATCCAAGGGCTGCCAGCGCTGCACTAGGTGCTGTCGACTTCAACGATTGGACCCGCCGCAACTTCGCCCGCTGGATGTTCGAGGACTATCCACGCGCCATCTTGGCCACGCCCCACCGGTGGCACAAGCAGATGTTCAACGGTGCTGGAGCGTGGGCTTAGTTCTGCGAGATAGAGATCGCGCCCACAGAACTACAGCTCGTCGATGTAACTCTTCAGCTGTTCGACGATCGCAATTTTCTCAGCAGTGGTCGCGGCGATCGGTGAAATATTTAGGTAGGTAACTCCGGCATCGGCCATCGCCCGCAACCGGTCTTTCACGAAGCTCTCCGAACCGATCAGGGCCGCTGAAGCCAGAAGCTCGTCCGGTACCAAGGCCGCAGCCTCGTCCTTGCGGCCAGCCAGATACAAGTCCTGTAGCTCTTCGGCGACCTCTTCGTACCCGTAGCGCTGAAGCACATTGTTGTAAAAGTTCTTGCCTTTCGCGCCCATGCCGCCGAAGTACAGAGCAGCCATCGGCCGCGCCAGTTCGCGCAAATGGTCGACATCGTCGCCGATGGCCACAGCAGCGCCAGCGATGATGTCGAGCGGACCTAGACTCTGGTCGCGTTTGGCTAACCCCTTGGCCAGAGAGTCGCCCCATACCTGCTGCGAACGTTCTGGCCAGAACCAGATCGGTAGCCATTGGTTGGCGATCTCGGCTGTCATCTCGACGTTCTTGTCGCCAAGCGATGCCACCAAAATCGGGATGTTCTCCCTGACTGGGTGGTTTATCAGCTTCAACGACTTGCCAAGCCCGGTGCCTTGCCCAGCTGGAAGCGGCACGTCGTAGTGCTTGCCGTGGAAGTTGACCTTCTCGCGGCGCCAGACCTGACGGCAGATCTCGATGGTCTCGCGGGTGCGACCGACCGGAGCGTCGTAGGTCACCCCGTGGAAACCCTCGATCACCTGAGGCCCAGACGCACCCAACCCCAACACGGCGCGCCCGCCTGACAAGGCATCGAGCCCAGCGGCAGTCATTGCCATGAGAGTCGGGGTGCGGGTGTAGATGGGCAAGATTCCTGAGCCGATTTCGATTCGTTCGGTGCGAGCAGCCAGGAATCCCATAACGGTCACTGCATCGAACGAGTAAGCCTCGGGGACCCACACCGCGTCGAGGCCGGCGTTCTCGAGTGCGACCACCTCGTCGATGGCGGCGAGGAAGTCACCTGAGTAGTTGAGCAGGGTTCCGATCTTCATTTGGTTGACTCCGTGGTCTCTTTGAGTGTCGATGATTGATTGTCGTTGCGAGCCCGCATACGTTCGTCGATCCAGCGGTCCATCATCTCCCACTGGTCGAAGAGCCAGAGTTCGCGCTCGGCGGAGCCGTCGGGGATGGTTGACCGCTCGTGGTACCAGGTCCTGATTTCGATCTTATGCTTGAGCGGCACCGCTCGCCACGCAGCTTTCGGGGCCGTCAGTTGCTCGAAGCCCACGTGGCCAGTGATGATCACCGGCGCGGTCGGAACGCCATCGAGCATCGCTGACAAGCCTGCAACTCTCGGCGCGAGCAGGTGATCTAATGCCCGAGCCCGTATGGCTAGATCCGGGCGGTCTTTGTCGAGCCGTTCGATGATTCGGGTTCGGCGTTTCGGTCGAGCCAGCCCACCCTCGGGGAAGATACAGAAGCCGGTGTTGTCGGCGGCAGCCTGGGTCATTCGGCTGATGCCCTCAACCTCGCGTCGCATGTCGGCCCCGTCGCGTTTCACAAAAAACTGCGGGGTTCGATGGCCGACTACATCGAGCGCTGGTTCGTTTCGCAACTGCGATGCCAACACCACGCGGATATCGCGACCGGAATCCAACAGGAAGCGCGTTGGCATGTACACGTCGGCGAAACTCTGATGTCGGGCAGCCGTTATGACAGGACCATCACCCGAAGACTTATCGCCGACGTAAACAAACCGCGCGCCAAGAATCCCCAGCGCTCGCATCATGGCGACGATCCAAAACCTGACGATAGCGTTTGAACTCTTTTGACCAGCTGCAGTCCAGATCCTGGTACCAAAGCCGAAACGAACCCAGCTGACGAAGGCCCACAGATGACAGGCGATCTCGATCCAGAGGAAAGCCAGCGCCATCAATACAAATCGGACGGTTCCCAGGCCCCACCGTCGCAGCGCCACGTCGACGATCAGGGCCAACACGAGCGCTGCGGGCAGAACCACAAGGAGAACGATTCCCAGCACGAACTCGCCGCAGATGAAAATAAGTCGACGACGAATTGTGACGAACCGCGATGTCTTGGCTGGGCGAGGCAACTCCACGGTGCGACATCATCACAGCCCAATGAGCTACACGCCAGACCGATCCGCAATCGCTGTTTCATCGATGCTAGATCGCGACGCCTCGATAGGGTCTCTAGCCGATGACCCAATGCACGTTTTGCGAGATCATTGCTGGTCGATCACCGGCCCAGGTGGTTCACGAGGACGACCACAGCCTCGCCTTTATGGACCTTTTACCGATGACTCCTGGCCATTGCCTTCTGGTACCCAAACGTCACATCGTCGATGTGTGGGATCTCGATGACGACGATGCCGCCCACGTTATGCGAGGTGTTACCCGCATTTCACACACGGTTCGCGAGCGGTTGAGGCCAGCTGGGCTGAACATCTTGAATAACAACGGCAAGCTCGCCGATCAGTCCCAGTTCCACTTTCACTTCCACATCATCCCGAGATACGGCAACGACAGACTCCTGCATCCGTGGGAACGTCGTTTCGGCAAACACGACGAGCTACGAATGCTCGCCGAGATACTCCGGGGCGAACGAGACCGGCCTGGCGGCGACTGATCGCTAGTAGTGCGTGTCGCTAAATGGCACCTGCGTGCACCGGAAGAACTCTGTGGCGCGAGACGCGTCGCCCCTGGCCCGACCAACTGTGGCGATCGTTGCCGCCGTCACGCTTCCGGCGAAGATTGAACCCCAGTCGGCAGCCGAGCAGGTGAGGTCGGCGGTCCTGTCTGTACGGCTGACCTCTGCGGTTCCGCCCAGTGCGTCGATTGCGTAGTTGCCGGCTAGATCATCGAATGTCGAGTCATCGAACCCCACCACGAACCGTCCATCGATTAGGTACTCCCTCGCCGCGAACACCGTGATCGGATCGAGAATTCGTAGCCAGTTGAAGTCGGTGACCCCAACAGTGGAAACACAGCGTGGTTCTAACAAGGCTTCTGTCAGCGGCTCGGCTAGCGGTCGCTCGGCGGTTACCTTGACGACGAGATCAATCGACAGCAAGAACTTCCACAGCGCCAAAACGACGTGGTCATCGATGCCTATGAGGTACATGAGCTTGAGCTCATTGCGGGGCCCGTCGGGACCCCAATTTTCGGCTATGCGGTACGAAACAGCACCGTCAGGCGTCCCGCTCGTATCGCGATGGACCACGTGAAAGAGCTGCGATGCTCCCTTGCGGGCCGATTCGGGATCCTCGAAGTGGATCGACCAAATGGATTGCGGATGACTCATCATTCCTGACGTCGCGGCCCGCTGGCGCTCGTGAAGGTCGGGGAAGACCGAGGCGGCTTGTGCTGGGCTGACGGTAGCGACGTCGCCTATGTATGGTGTGCCTTCGCGCCACGCAACCCGCTGGGTATCGATGCTGACCAAACGAAGCGCCGTGGTGTGGCCGTAGCCGTACCGGCCATAGATTGTGCTCTCGGAGGCATTCAGCCCGGCCAGAGGCATGCCCGCCTCACGAAAGCCCAACAGCTGCTCGGTCATCAGCATTCTTAGAGAGCCCCGGCGGCGGTGTGTCGGTTTCACTGCGACGGACGTAACGCCAGGACAACCGAGCGACGCGCCGCCAGGCACGGTGACCTCCATCGGGTAGGCAGCAGTGGCACCGACTAGATCGTCACCGTCGAGGACGCACCAGGCATAGTCGTTGAGATACACCTCGTCCATCGGATGGTTTTGAACGTCTCGGTTTGGCGTATATCCGAACGCGATGGAATCGACAAAGAAC
>JAADHX010000442.1:0-4509 GCA_013151655.1 Actinomycetota bacterium | reverse complement strand
CTACTAGCTCGCTCATGGCTCCATGTTGGCCCATCGAGGCGCTCAACACCTCGAATTCGTAAACGTTGGGGTTGGCGGCGTACCATCGCACCGCTCGACGAGCCACTTCTCAGGAGATCTAGATGGCCGGATGGAACTTTGCCGACGTATGGGAAACTAACGCCCAGATAGTCGCCGATCGCGACGCCTTGGTGCACGGCGACCATCGCGTCACCTGGGCCGACATGAACCGTCGAGCCAATGGTGTTGCCGGAGCGCTTCTTAGCACGTCGGGTCTCGCCAAGCAGGACAAGGTCGCCCAGTATCTGTACAACTGCACCGAGTTCATGGAATCGCAGTTCGCCATCTTCAAGGCTGGCCTCGTACCGGTGAACACCAACTACCGATACACATCAGAAGAGCTTGTCTATCTGTGGGACAACGCCGACGCTGTGGCGGTTGTGTTTCACGAGTCGTTCACCAAAACCGTTGAAGCGATCCGCGATCGTTTGCCCAAGATCGAGACGTATCTCTGGGTCGACGACAGCGGCGGCGGCACCTGCCCAGAGTGGGCGATTCCATACGAACACGCTGCCACCGGCGGTACCGTAACCAACGTCTCGGGTCCGTGGGGCCGCAGCGGCGACGACCTTTACATGCTGTACACCGGCGGAACAACCGGAACGCCCAAAGGTGTCATGTGGCCCCAGGACGAACTCATGAAGGTCTACCGAGCGAGTAACCCCGAGTTGCCAGAAGAGGTCGACCTCAACTACTTCGTAGCGAACAACCCCGCAGCCGCATCGATCGGGGTTCCGTGTTGCCCGCAGATGCACGGCACTGGCGCGCTTAGCTCTCACGCCTTGTTACACGGCGGGGGCACGGTAGTCACCCTCACCAGCCGGAGTTTCGACGCCGATGAGCTAATCGACACCATCGAAAGAGAGGGCGTCAACAGGCTCGCGATCGTTGGTGATGCCTTCGCCAAACCGATGGTGAAGGCACTCGATGCCAGGCCTGGCGAACGCGAAATCACTTCGCTGTTTGCCATTCTGTCGTCGGGTGTTATGTGGAGCCAGGAATCCAAAGCCGGTCTGTTGCGACACCAGCCAAACATGCTATTGATCGACGCGTTCAGCTCTTCGGAGGCACTCGGAATGGGTCAGTCGGTATCCACGGGCACCGGTGCCGCCAAAACTGCGAAATTCGACCTCGGCGAACGAGCCATTGTCATCGACGACAAGGGAAACCCGATCGAACCCGGTACGGGCGAAATCGGCCGCGTCGCCGTTCGAGGCGTTCTTCCCATCGGCTATTACAAGGACGCCAAAAAGACGGCCGAGACGTTCATCACGATTAACGGCGAGCGCTTCTCGACTCCAGGCGATTACGCCACCATCGAAGCCGACGGCACGCTCACACTGTTGGGCCGGGGCTCGGTGTGCATCAACACCGGCGGCGAGAAGGTCTACCCAGAAGAGGTCGAAGAGCGCTTGAAGACTCATCCGTCAGTACTCGATGCGGTTGTCGTTGGGGTTCCCGACGAGAAGTTTGGCGAGGCAGTTACGGGCGTAGTCGAGCTTCGTGACGGGTACGACCTCGACGCCGGGTCCGTCATTGCTCATGCCCGCGAAACGTTGGCTGGATACAAGACTCCCAAGCGAATACTCACAATCGACACGATCGGTCGCGCTGCCAACGGCAAGGTCGACTACAAACGACTGAAGAGTTTCGCCGTCGGCCACATCTAGTCACCACAGACCAAGGACAGCTATCCAGTTGTCGAGCATCCAGTAGTGGCCGCCAGCGACCTCCTCGACACTGACGTTGGCCAGGTCGGCGATCGCCTCGCCGCTTTCGATGGTCACTTCAGTGTCATCTCGACCATGAATGACTCGAAGCGGTAGATCATCAGCTACGTCGGCGCTCCATTTCTGGGTCATCAACAGCGCATCCGTCAGCCAGCCCTCGACGCCCTGTGCGAATGCTTGCTCTGCATCGGCTTCGAGCATCGCTCGATCGTCGCGGCGCTCGAGAAGGGCGGTGTCGTGGTCGCCGGCGCGGTCGACAACTTCGGCAATTCGATCGGTCGGGCCCGATCGGGCGCGGTCCGCTGTGGGGGTGAGAACCCATCGAAGCATCCTTCTTCGCAACGCGATCGGTGCCCTTCTCAGCAGCTTCAGACGACCCGCAGAGTCGGCAGGCAAAGACTTGAACAGCCGTTCGTCTCCGATCGAGCAGACGCCCGACACGATGGTCAGACCTTGGCAGCGCGTGCCCATGGCCGAGGCCGCATGCCAAGCATGCCCAGCGCCAGCCGACCACCCCACGAAGCGACACGTGTCGATGTTCAGGTCATCGAGGATGGCCGTGGTACGAGTGGCGCTGGCAGCCCAATCAGTCTTTGGAGATGAACTCGACTTGCCGTATCCGGGCCGATCGAATGTGATCAGCCGAGCGTCTAGCTCTTCCACGATTGATGCGGGTGGTTGAAACAGCCTCGAGTTAGGGGCGCCTCCCAACAGCACGACGGTTTCGGCCGAATCACTAGAACTGGCTTCGACAGAGACGTCGCTGCCGTCGAATCGAACAATCTGCATGACCCAGTTTCTACTGCACATTTCTGCCGGCCCGTCGCACGGATCCGATCGCTGCTCAAGCTGTGGTCAAGGCCTGCCGAAACAGATTCTTTCACCGCGACATTGTGACTTATGTTTCAAATGTTACGATCCGATGACCTCAATATGACGACTGTGATATGACGACGATGCTTCGAAATCTAGCCGTGGGTGCAGCAATCCTTGGCGCCACCCTCATGATCGGCGCGGAGGGCGCCACCGCGTCCGATGGCTGGGGCGACGTCGACGAAAACTCAACTGAAGTGCGCGACATTACATATCCCCTCGGCGAAGATGCTGGCGCGTTCGTCGACACGTGGCTGTATCCACGAGGGTCGCGGCGACACGTCGGAACTGACATTATCGCTGACAAGCTTGTACCACTTCTTGCCGCGAATGCTGGGTGTATCACCTATCTCGACTACGGCGGTCCCGGTGGCGGCAACATGCTCAGCCTCACCGACGAAGACGGATGGGAATACCGCTACATTCACATCAACAACGATTCGCCAGGTACCGACGATGGCGCAAACCCATATGAATGGGCCTTTGTCGATGGGCTCGAAGAGGGCGACTGCGTCGAGCGCGGCCAACATATCTCCTACGTCGGCGATAGTGGCAACGCCGAGGCATCGGTGCCCCAGTTGCACTTCGAGGTTCGGCGGCCCGACGGACTTTGGATCAACCCATTCCCATCAGTCGAAGCAGCAAAGGCCGCTCAGACGCCACCGCCAGAACCCGATCCAGATCCAGATCCAGATCCAGAACAACCAACTCCAGACCCAGCAGTGCCAACTCCAGCGGTTCCCGTCGGCACAGCTCCAGCACCGACCGACTGCATGCCGTCGGACCGCACCGCACCTGTAGGCACCCCCTCCGATGCCTCAGGTGCGGGGTATTGGTTGCTCGACGATCGCGGCGTCGTGCACGCTATCGATTCGCCCCACTACGGAGATCTATCCACTGTCGACGATGCCAGCGCTCCAGTGTCGATGATTTCAACCCGCTCTGGTGAGGGTTACTGGATCGTCGACACCAATGGCGCCATCTACTCGTTCGGCGACGCTGGACACTTCGGCGACATGGCCGGAATCGAGCTCAATGGGCCGGTGCAACGAATCGAGGCTGCTCCCGCTGGTGACGGCTATTGGTTGGTTGGCGATGACGGCGGGGTATTCAGCTTCGGCCAGGCTGCATTCCACGGATCAGCTGGCGCCATCAACCTCAACGCGCCGGTCATCTCGATGTCGGCTACTGCCAACGGCAACGGCTACTGGTTGGTTGCTAGCGATGGCGGTGTGTTCACATTTGGTGCGGCGACATTCCGGGGCTCGACCGGGGCACTCCGACTCGCCGCTCCAGTTATCGACATGGCCGTGGCACCTAGCGGCGATGGCTATTGGTTGTACGCCTCCGACGGCGGCGTGTTCAGCTTCGGTGCCGACTTCTACGGTTCGGCACCAGGACTCGGCCGCTGCGATCTATCTTCGGCCGTGGCGCTCAAGGCCACCGATACCGGCGAGGGCTACTGGATAGCCACCCAGAACGGCGAGGTTCTCCCGTTCGGAGACGCCAAACAATTTGGAAACGCCGAGGCAACCGATCGAACCGACATCGTCGACATGGCGGTGCGCCACGTCTCTGTCGACGGACCAGGTAGTGACAGCGCCGAAGACGCCGAGACTAGCGACGACTAACGAGACCAAGTGGCCATCGCACTCAGATAGCGTTGACGCAATGGCAAGACGAAAGCGCAAGCCCGCCACCCGGGCAAGGTCAACGAATTCTCGACCTGTCCGCGCTGGAATCGTCTCGTCCCGCCGTGAAGTGCCTAGCGAGATTGACCGACCCGAATATGCCAAGCGCGGCTACCCGATCGACCCTCCACCAGCCGATCCACGTCAGAACGACG
>JAADHX010000484.1 GCA_013151655.1 Actinomycetota bacterium | reverse complement strand
AGCGCAGCCGCAGGGAGGCGGAGCAGTGTGGAGGCGCAGCCGCAGGGAGGCGGAGCAGTGTGGAGGCGCAACCGCTTAGTCGAGTTGGGTTAGAACAGCTGATGCCTGGATCTCTCGATCTGTGTGTGGAGGTGGCGCCGAAACTGCGCCGAGGGTGACGGTTGCGGCGGCTTGAATGGAGGCGAGAAGTTCGCGGAGCTCTCGTGGGGGAGGGAAGTACTCGTCCTCTGTGGTCATAAGTACTTGCTCAACGCCGTCGGTCGGCGCGAGCCGTTCGATGACCTGGCTCACCAGCTCTTCTGGCGCCGATGCGCCCGCGGTCACGCCGACAACTCCGCTGATGTCGTCTGGCAACTCGGCCGCATCGTTCACCCGAAACACCCTGGCTGCACCGGCTTCGATTGCCAGCCGTTCTAGGGCCCTGGTGTTAGAGCTGTTCGCCGAGCCGATGACCACTACCACGTCGCATTGTTCGGCGATTTGGGCGAGGGCCCCTTGGCGGTTCGTGGTGGCGAAACAGAGGTCGCTTCGGCCAGGTGTCCAGAGGTCGGGGAAACGAGTGCTTACTTCGTCTAGCACTCCGCTCCACTCGGTATGAGACAGAGTTGTCTGGGCCAACATGGCGATGGGTCCGTCGAAGTCGGGGAGCTCGCGCACTTGGGTTCGGTTTTCGACGAGATGAGTTGCCTTGGGGGCCACGGCCATGGTGCCGACGGCCTCTTCGTGGCCCTCGTGGCCAACGTAAACAATGTTGTAGCCCTTGCCGGCTCTGACACGTACCTCGTGATGCACTTTGGTAACCAAGGGGCAGACAGCGTTGACTACGTAGCCGCCCCGAGTTCTGGCGGCATCGACTACTTCAGGGGCCGAACCGTGGGCGCTGAGCATTATCGGGCTGCCCTGGGGCACCTCTGAAATGTCCTCAACGAACACGACTCCGAGGTTCTTGAAGCGGGTGACGACCAACTGATTGTGGACAATCTCGTGATAGCAGTACACAGGTGGTTCGAAGCTACGCACCATCCACGCCAGGGCTTTGATTGCCATCTCAACGCCGGCGCAGAATCCTCTTGGCGCGGCGAGCAAGACTCGGTCGACGTTCACTGTCTAGACGATACCGGTGCTCCCGTGATGCGCCCCGTATCGTTGTGGCGTGTCGCGGCCCCGCATCATCTCGATAACCGATGGTTCGGCTGCTGCAATCGGGGGGCTGGTCGTTGGCGACGAGATCGTGTCGATCGATGGCGAAGTGCCGCGCGACGTGATTGCGTGGCAACACCTGGTCGACGAACCCGATCTGCACCTCGAGGTCGACCGGGGCGGGATGATCCTCACCGTAGACATCCCTAAGCTCGCGGGCGACCCGTTAGGTGCTGAGGTCGATGCCGCGTTGTTCGATCGTGTTCGCACCTGCGATAACCATTGTCCGTTCTGCTTCATCTATCAGTTGCCCAAAGGGCTGCGGCGCAGCCTGTACCTGAAGGACGACGACTACCGCCTGTCGTTTTTGTATGGCAACTTCACTACTCTCACTCGTTTCACCGAGGCCGACCTCGAGCGGGTTATCACCGAGAGGCTGTCGCCCCTTTACGTGTCAATTCACGCCACCAACCCCGACGTACGCACCACACTGCTGCGCAACTCAAGGGGCGCGACGAGCCTGCGGTGGTTGCGCGCGATTCTCGACGAAGGCATTGAGGTTCATGGCCAGCTAGTGATTTGCCCTGGCATCAACGATGGTGCGGTTCTCGACGAGACGTTGTGCGACATTCTCGACCAATATCCAGAACTGGCGTCGGTGGCCGCGGTTCCGTTGGGAATCTCAAAGTACTCAAACGAACCCACGATGCGGGCTCACACCGCCGAGGAAGCCGCCATGGTGGTCGACACCACCGAACGGTGGCAGCAAACATTCGACGGTGTGCTTGGGCGGCCGATGGTGTTTGCTGCCGACGAGTACTACCTGCTCGCAGATCGACCGTTTCCGGACGGTTCGATCTATGGCGATTTCGATATGCACGAAGATGGCATTGGCATGGCGGCAGCGTTCCAGCGCGAGTTCGCCGGTCTGGCGTCAGACGTGGTGGGTGTGCAGAGCGGGTTCTTCCATTGGGTCGACGGTGCGCCAGCCGAGGGCTACCGCGCCCCTCGACCCCACGTCGGATCGATGGGTTGTGGCGTTGCCAATCCGGGTGGCGAACTTACCGATGCCGACGAGGCGTTGCTCGATGCTTCGGCCCAGGATGCCGACGCTTTCGGGGGCTCTGGGGTTGCGGCGCCGATGGTGGCGCCAGCGCCAGTGGGTGTGTCAATCGCGCCGCGTAGGAACGCACCCATTGGTGTTCTAACCGGTGGTTACGGTGCCAGAGTTATTGGCCCGCTGATCGAAGATCTAGGCCGCCCTGATGTACGCGTCATCGAGGTCGTCAATGAGTTCTTCGGTGGCAACATTGGCGTTACGGGGCTGATGGTTGGCGCCGACCTGATTCGAGTTCTGTCGGACGAACCTGAGGGGAATCGTTACCTGCTTCCCGATGTCTGCCTTACTGGCGGACGGTTCCTCGACGGGCTGACACCAGCCGACCTGCCCCGTCAGGTCGAGGTGGTCGTCACCGATGGCATCGCACTTCGGACGGCCCTGGAGTTCGATTCTTGAACAGCGCTGCCCAAATTGTTGATGCTGGCCACACCGCCTGTGGTGCGTTTGTCGCGGGTCGTGCCCAAGAGTTGTTGCGGTACTCGTCAATTTCGTTCGCTGCCTTGAGCCCGAATCTGCCGGATACCTCTACGCTTCTTGGCTATGGATAGCCCGTCTTCATCGAAACTGCCGACGGTTGCCATCGTCGGCCGGCCCAACGTGGGCAAGTCGACGCTGTTCAATCGCATCGTCGGCAAACGAATCGCTATTGTCGAAGAAAAGCCTGGTGTCACGCGCGACCGTAAGGAACGCGAGACCGATTGGCAGGGTCGACCGTTCTTGCTGGTCGATACTGGTGGTTGGACGCCGGGTGGAACCACGCTCGATGAGAAGGTGTCGCAGCAGTCCGAACGGGCGATGGCCGATGCCGACGTTGTGGTCATGGTGGTCGATGCGATCACTGGTCTCACCGACGACGACGATCGTTTCGCCGAAGTTCTCCGCAAACTCGATGTGCCGCGGGTGCTCATGGTCAACAAGGTCGACAGCGTCGAGCGCGAACACACCATCTGGGAGTTCCTTGGGCTTGGCCTTGGCGAACCCATGCCAGTGTCGGCACTTCACGGCGTGGCCACAGGCGACTTTCTCGACCATCTTGTGACGTTGATGCCACCCGAGGAGGACGAGTCAGAAGAACCGCTTCCGGTCGATGGCGGCAACTTCCTGCCGGGTGTAGCCATCGTTGGTCGGCCCAACGTGGGTAAGTCCACGCTGTTCAATCGGATGATCGGCGACGAACGGTCGGTCGTTCATGACATGGCAGGCACCACTCGCGACTCGATCGACACCATTGTCGAAACCGACACCGGCCCGATCAAGTTCATCGATACAGCTGGTATGCGCCGGCGGGCCCGAATCGATGAAGCCACCGAGTACTACTCGATGGTGCGGGCCCTTCAGTCGGTCGATGAAGCCGACGTCGCCCTGCTTGTTATCGACGCCAACGACGGCATCACCCATCAAGATCAACGGCTTGCCGAACGAGTCGATGCGGCTGGGTCGCCGATTGTTGTCCTTTTGAACAAGTGGGAAACGCTAAGCACCGAGGCCAAGGAAGAAGTGACCTATCAGGTTGAGACTCGTCTGCACTTCCTTGGCGACTCACCGATCTTGAGAGTTTCGGCCCTAACAGGCAGCGGAATCCAAAGGCTGTTGCCCGCCATCAACGACTCGATCAGGGTGTATCACACCCGCATCCCGACTAGGAAGGTCAACCAGGTCATTCAGCTGGCCCAGTCAGCTCAACCAGCGCCTCATGGTGGCCGGATTCTGAACGCAACTCAAGGCGCGATCGATCCGCCAACGTTCACGCTGTTTGCCAACAAAGACATCGCCCCGGCATACATTCGGTATCTTGAGAGGCGCCTGCGCGAAGACTTCGAGCTCGGTAACACGCCTATCAAAATGCGGGTTCGGCGAAGGGGTTAGCCCCTAACGAGAGCGGCTTGTGGCCGAGTCTCATCTAGCAGGGCAGTTACTTCAGCAGCGCTGAGCTGCTCGTCGGTGTGACGGTCGACCATTTCGAGAACGGTGGTTGGGTCGACGATATGCACGAGCACACCTGTCGCCGCGATGTTCTCGAGTTGAGAGTGCATCGCCTCGATGCCCGGATCGTTGCGGATGGTGAGTGCAATCGACGACGGGTCGATCGAGTGGCGCTGACAGACTCGAAGAAGTTCAGCCGCGTAGCCGGGATCTTCGAGCTGAGACGGTGTCACATCGAGACACAGCGTCAGGTTCACATCGGACTGGGCCTTGCGCCATCGGGCGAGCTGGGCGATCGATGTCTCCAGCAGCCAATGGTGCAGGTGGGTTCATTCGTCGGCGAGGGGCATAAACGTTTCGGGGCTGATTGACCCGCGGGTCACATGGTCCCATTGCAGCTGTGCTTCCATCAGCACAGAGTTGCACCCGTCGTCGCCGACGACCGGATTGTACGCCACGTCAAGACGGTCGTCGCGAGCAGCGCGAGCTAGATCGGCGATGAGCTCGTACTTGTCGAGGTTTGCCTTGTCGGCATCATCGCCGAAGACCTCGATCCCGCCGGCGACGGTTAACCCTAGGGCGCGTCTGGCTTGTCTGAACAGCACCGTGGCGTCGCGGTGGATGTCGTCAGCGAAGGCGATTCCGGCGCGGATCGACATGGACTCGGCTCGGGACCCCAAGTCGTGCGGGCCGCTGAGATCGGTGGCAGTTAGCCGAACCTGATCGATCAAGTGCTGACGCGATGGTGCGGTTTCGATCAGAATTGCGAATCGGCCGGTGTCGGTGATGGCGATACTGTCTTGAGCACCAAAATTGGCGCCCAGGCAGTCGACTAGCGACTCGCGAAGACCAGCAGCGGCGAACTCGTCGAGGCCTTCGTCGGTTGTGCGGGTAGTTTCGACAATTGTTACAGCCACTACGTCGGTTGGCGACGTTCGCCGAACGAGCATGTGTTCAAGGCGATGCTGGAATGCGATCGTCGACACCAGCCGGGGGTGGACAGCAGCCCAATCGGTCTCTTCGTTTGATTGCCCAGCCGTTGACGGCACTCGTGTTGATCCTAGGTTCTGACCCATGCCAGTGTGTTTCGACCTATCGAGCCTGCGACCTGTAGCGAAAGATCTGAACCCCCAGCCTCTCTTCGGGCTGAATTCTGTGGCAAGGTGCCTGCGATGCCTTGGTGCGACTCGTGCGATCGATATCTAACCCCGACGTCGCTCGATGACGGCACCTGCCCTTCGTGCGATAGCGACGAGGTACTCGCTCCCGACGTGGCGGCGCCTGTCGGCCGGAAGTTGCCATGGCACTTCAAGCTCATGACGGCGTTGGTAGTGATGTATCTGTCGTGGCGAGTGGTCCTCCTGGCTATCACGGTCGTCGATTGGGCATTCTGACGTTGAGTTTCGTCGGATAACTAGGTAGAACCGGCCGGCAAGTCGTGTACGATTCCGGCTTCGTGCAAGCGTCCACTTCGATGGATGCCTGCTACGGGCTGTGGCGCAGTTTGGTTAGCGCACTGGTCTGGGGGACCAGGGGTCGGAGGTTCAAATCCTCTCAGCCCGACCATATAACATAAGGGTTTGCGGGCAAACGGAGGGCACCCGGTGGACACCAAAACGAACAGCAGCCAAACAGGACTGCTATCAAGCATTCGGACTTGGCATGTTCTGACTCTTTTGCTCGGCGTGTTCATCGTTGGGTTGGGATTGGTGATGATCGACGATCCCGGCGATGCTCGGCGCGAGATCGGTGGGGCGTTGGTTGTCGGCGTGGTGGTTGGTGCGTCGATTCTCATGGTTGAGGAATCCAGAGAGGCCAGACTGATCAAACGCGAGGAACGCATGCACTCCGACTCGCTGTCGGCCGCATGGTTGCGAGAAGTTGATCGAGACCTAGCGGCGGTCGTATTCGGAGAGCTCGGGGCGCTTTTCTCAGTGATGCACGTCGATGAGACAGGCGACCAAGCGATTCGCGCCGACCAAGTCGCAACTGTGGGAAGTCTTGCCCAGAGAGTGGTCGCGTTGGCTGAGGCCGCCACGAATCGCAGGAGAGTGATGCGTGAGGCTGGCCGACTCGCTGACGGTGTCGATTGCGACCTTTGGGACTTGCCGACCAATGCGTCGATTTGTCAGTTGATAGTCAACTTACGCGAGGCTCTGGCTGCAGACCTCCGGCGAACCTACGGACTACCAAAGCAGTGACCCGTCTACGGCGTCGGTTGCCCATCTGAGGTCATCAGCGTCGACGTGGTCGTAGGTGTCGACTGTTGTGCGAAGCTTCGCTAACGACCTTCATCGGTACGCCCTGCTGTGGTGCCATGGTGGCCCAAGAGTGACGTAGGTCGTGCACTCTGGATCGGCCAAAGCTCTGCCGCTATGCAAAGACGCTTGAGGGTGCGCGAGAAAGCTCGAATTCGAGGAATCGGTTGTGACATCCAAGTACCTCGTCGGGCTCATCGACGCGTAGCGAATCGAGCCACCCGGCGTGGCGTCCAATGAACAGCGAGTGAGACAGTTACGCGCGGTTCTACAGATTCGGTCCAACTCGTACCGAACGGGATGAGCCGCTACGTCGCGCGGCTGACCCAAAGAATGATCGAAACAGCAGACCCGACGCTGGCCGCGCGATATCGGTACCGGACCGACGAACTCAGGTGGAAATGTAGTTCTCGAGGTTCTTTTCCAACCAACTTTGACTGACCACACCGGCAAGGGTGTCGACAATGGTGCCATCAGGAGCAATAAAGTAAGTGGTTGGCGTG
>JAADHX010000424.1 GCA_013151655.1 Actinomycetota bacterium | reverse complement strand
CAGCTAAGGCTGCCGGAGTCGACGACGTGGTGGTTTGCACACCGCCCGGACCTGATGGTTCAGTTTCTGATGTTGTGATGGCTGCGGCTTCTATTTGCGGAGTGACTGAGGTGTATCGCATTGGCGGTGTGCAGGCCATCGGCGCGATGGCCCACGGGACCGAGACGATTCGGCCAGTTGATGTAATTGCTGGGCCAGGCAACATCTGGGTCGCGACCGCGAAACAAGAAGTAGCCGGTCAGGTCGGTATTGCTTCGGCATTCGCCGGCCCGAGCGAGATAGTGGTCATTTCCGACTCATCGGTTGCGCCAACTAGCTCGGCAATCGACGTAGTTTTGCAAGCCGAGCATGGGCCTGGTGGCCGGGCGTGGCTTGTCACCTGGGACGAAGACCACGCTGATGCTGTCGACGAGGCTGTGGTCCAGATCGTCGACATGTCGCCTCGGCGCGACGACACTATGGCCACACTTGTTGCCGACGGATGGATATGTCTTGTCGACGGTCCAGATGCTGCCATCGAAGTCTCGAACGCCGTGGCGCCTGAACATCTCCAAATCATGTGCACCAACGCCGATGCCATGGTCGACCAAGTTCGCCACGCGGGGGCGGTGTTCGTGGGCGAATGGGGGTCGGCCTCAATTGGCGACTATGTCGCCGGCCCATCGCATGTATTGCCAACGGCTGGAACTGCTCGGTTCGCGGGCGCGCTAACCGTCGATGACTTCCAAAAGCGGATGCATGTCATCAACGTCTCCAAGGCCGGATTCGATGGCGTAAAGGACGTTGTTGCCAACCTGGCCACCGTTGAGGGCTTGTGGGCTCACGCTGCGTCGGTGTCCGAACGGGAGTTATGGGCTCGTGAGGGGCTGTCTTGAGCGGCCGATCAGAGCCTGCTGACCGCTTGGTGCGGTCAGACCTGCGCTCTTTGGAGGGATACCACTCACCTCAACTAGAGGTCGAGGTTCGTTTGAATACGAACGAAGCACCTGTAGGCCCACCAACGGCGTTCGTTGAAGCCTACACGGCCGCAGTCAGTGAAATTGAGTGGCACCGTTACCCAGATCGTGAGGCGAGAGCGCTAAGAGAGGCGATCGCAGCAATGCACGATGTCGAACCTGCCCAGATCTTGGTGGCCAACGGATCCAACGAGATCCTCCAGACGATCTGTCTGACGTTCGCTGGAGCGGGCCGCAGCGTGATGACTTTCGAGCCCACCTACGCTATGCACGGCCAGATTGCCCGTACGACACAGTGCGAAGTGGTTGAGATCGATCGGGGTGAGGGCTTTGTGCTCGATCCTGGCGTGCTTGGCGATGCGTTAGCCGATCGAAAACCCAACGTCGTGTTCCTCTGCTCGCCAAACAATCCGACCGGTACCGCCGAAACTCTCCAGAATGTCGAGCTCGCCGTGGCCAGCACTTCTGGGGTTGTGGTGGTCGACGAGGCCTACGCCCAATTCGCGTCGTTCTCGGCTCTCGACGTCCTCGAACGCCGTGGCGGAGCCGAGGCCGATGTGGCCATGCTGGTAACACGAACGTTCTCGAAAACCTGGTCTATGGCCGGCACCAGGCTCGGCTACGTAGTGGGGCCGAGTTGGATGATCACCGAGATGGAGAAGGTCCTGCTTCCGTACCACCTCGACTCGGCGAAACAACTCGCTGGGACTATCGCGCTCGACTTCCAGGACGAGATGAACGAACGTGTCGCGTCGATCATCGAACAGCGCGGCAGAGTCTCAGCGGCATTGTTATCCCTCGGTGTTGAGGTGTGGCCCTCGCAATCGAACTTCATCCTGTTTTGCACTTCGCCGACTGGTCAGACCGGCGACGAGGTGTGGCAGGCGTTGGTCGATCGATCGGTGCTTGTGCGTAACTGTTCATCTTGGCCAAGGCTCTCCGACTGCCTACGCGTAACGGTTGGGTCACCCGCCGATAACGATCGATTCATACAAGCCCTAACCGACGTGCTCTCAGCACACTCTTAGAAGCAGCACCCTCATGAGCTCAGCACTGTGACCAGAAACGCCGACATCACCCGCAACACCAAAGAGACCGACATTTCACTGCATCTCGACGTGGATGGCTCAGGGTCCGTCGAGGTGACCACCGGTCTGGCCTTCTTCGACCACATGCTGGCCCAGTTGGCGAAACACTCACGCATGGATTTGCGGTTGGTGTGTAAGGGTGACCTCGATATCGACTCACATCACACGGTCGAAGACTGCGGTATTGCCCTCGGGGAGGCGTTCAAGGCTGCGCTTGGAGACAAAGCAGGCACTCGCCGTTTCGCGTCTATCACGGTGCCTCTCGATGAGGCTGCCGTAGAGGTGATCCTCGATCTGTCCGGTCGGCCGTTCTTGCACTACGAGATCGATCCTCCCGGACAGAAAGTTCTGGGTGACCCACCATTCGACCCGCAGTTATGCGAGGAGTTCTGGCGCGCGTTTGTGATGGCTTCTGGGATTACCCTCCACCTGGTCATGCTGCGTGGCAAGAACACGCACCACATCATCGAAGCCAGCTTCAAAGGCACCGCAAGAGCTATCTACGACGCAGTGAAAGTGGTCGACGAGGTTATGCCGTCTACCAAGGGCGTTCTGTGAGCGACCGCTCGCGACCACTTGTCGCTGTCCTCGATTACGGAATTGGCAACCTTCGCTCGGCCCAGAAGGGTTTCGAACGGGTTGGCGCCGATGCCAGGCTCACCGCCGATCACGGCCTGATAGCTGATGCCGCGGCAGTAGTACTTCCAGGCGTTGGCCACTTTGGTACGTGTATGCGCGAGCTTCGCGCGGCCGGGCTTGAGGATGCGACGCTGTCGGCGGTGGCGTCGGGGCGGCCATTCCTTGGCATTTGTGTTGGCATGCAGATGCTGTTTGAAGGCTCCGCCGAGGCGCCAGAGGTCTCTGGTCTTGGAGTGTTCCCCGGCCGATCGGTAATGATCCCGGCCGGTCTTCCTCGTCCGCAGATGCAGTGGAACAGGCTCGATGTACTACGCCCATCTGCTCTTCTCGCTGGGCTAGGAGACGATGCGTGGATGTACTTTGTGCACAGCTTCTCGGCCGAAACCGACGACGAGTTTGTGGTCGCGACCTGCGACTACGTCTCCGATCTAACAGCCATGGTCGACCGAGACGGCACCGTCTGGGCCACACAGTTCCACCCCGAAAAGTCTGGTAATCGTGGACGGCAGTTCGCGACGAACTTTATGGCAGAAGTAGAACGATCTCTGGACAATTCGCGCCGATGAGTTTCGACCTGTACCCAGCCATCGACCTTCGCGACGGCCGTTGTGTTCGTCTGCTTCAGGGCGACTTCAACCGCGAGATTCGTTACGACGACGACCCAGTCGAGGTGGCTTTGTCGTTCGAGGCTGCCGGCGCATCCTGGATTCATCTGGTCGACCTCGATGCGGCTCGTTCTGGGACTGCCCAAAATCTGAGTGTTCTAGCCAATATCGCCGAAGCCGTCGGAGTTCCGGTGCAGGCTGGTGGCGGAGTTCGGTCAGTCGAGGCGGCTCAGGCGCTGTACGACGTCGGGATAACGCGCTGCGTCATTGGCACCGCTGCCATCGAGAACCCAGGTCTGGTTTCGCAGCTGACATCTAGCGGTCATCGAGTTGCGTTAGGGCTCGATGTGTTGGGCGATGAGGTCATGATTCGAGGCTGGGAACGCCGCAGCGCCAGAACCGTGTTCGAGGTGTTGCCCGAGTTCGAAGACGTTGGTGTTGACGCGGTTGTTGTTACCCAGATTCGCCAGGATGGCATGGGCCAGGGCGCGGATGTGACCGGCCTCAGTGCGGTTCTGGCCGCAGCGTCGATCCCAGTGATTGCATCTGGTGGCGTTGGGTCCCTTGAGCACATCCGAGACCTCGGAGCGATCGAGGTGAACGGACGGACTCTCATCGGCGTGATTGCTGGCAAAGCGATCCATGACGGCACGATCTCGGTCGCCGACGCAGTTCTCGCCACCGCGCCGATAGGTGCGAGTCAGACCGCGCCGGTAGGTGCGAGTCGTACAGACAGGAGTGTCGAGTGAAGTCGGTGCGAGTTATCCCTTGCCTCGATGTCGATCAGGGCCGTGTTGTTAAGGGAGTTCGTTTCGTCGAGATCCGCGACGCGGGCGATCCAGTCGAGCTCGCGGCACGGTACGACCTTCAGGGCGCCGATGAGGTGATCTTCCTCGATATCACTGCTAGCTCCGACAACCGCAGCACCATCGTCGACTTGGCGAAGCGAGCGGCCGAGGAAGTACACATTCCGTTCACCATCGGTGGCGGTATTCGTTCGGTCGCCGACGCCAGACAGCTACTTAGGGCTGGGGCCGACAAGGTCTCAGTCAACTCGGCGGCCGTTTCGCGGCCAGAACTCATTACTGAGATCGCCGAGGAGTTCGGAAGTCAGTGTTGTGTCGTGGCCATCGACGCCAAGCAGGTCGGAGAGCAACGCTGGAACGTGTTCGTAAAGGGCGGCCGTGAGGACACCGAACTCGATGCCGTTGATTGGGCTGTTGAGGCAGGGCGTCTTGGAGCAGGCGAAATCTTG
>JAADHX010000183.1 GCA_013151655.1 Actinomycetota bacterium | reverse complement strand
CAACCCGGTTAGCAACCGAAGGTTGCGGCGCTGACGGGAGTGGCGGTATTACGGTCGCGTGACGAAGGCAGCTGAGGTCGTATTAGGATGCGCCAGCACGATCGGAGACGGTGGTGCCGACCTCACCTTTTCACATGCCTCGCCATTTACTCTCCTTCCTCGCCATAGTGGCCCTTCTGGTATCGGCCGCGTCGTTCGCGGTGGCCGAAGAGACCGCCGAAGAGACCCTTCGCGATGCCAGAGAGGCCCAGGCCGAAGCTCAGCGGGCCAGGGCCGAACTGGCCAAGGACATTGACGTTCTCGAAGCAACCGATGTCGAGCTGCTAGCGGCCCTCACCGTACTCAGCGAACAGATCCTCACCCAGGAGAACCTCGTTGGCGCGGCGCGAAGCGACCTCGAACAAGCACGGGCAGAAGAGGACAGGCTTCGGTCCGAGATCGTGACCGTCGGCGAAAACGCAGGTCAGATCAAAGAGCTGACGGTCGAGAGGGCAATAGCGGCCTACATTGCACCTCGCGACAGCAACTTTTCGAGCGGTGATCCAACCGCTGATGCCAGGCGGGACGCCCTGTTTCGCCAAGTCGACCTCAGCTCGATAGAACTGATCGACCAACTCCGTGCGGTCGAAGACGATCTCGCGTTGTTGGAGCGCCAAGCCGACGAAGCGGCCATTGCTGCGTCCGTTCGCGAGACCACTCTTCAAGATGCACTCGGCATCCTCGAACAAGACAAGGCTGCCCAAGTCCGAATACGAGCGCAGCTAGTCGACGAGATCGCCGCACTCGAAGCCGAATACGACGAGATGGCGGCCGTTGAGGCCGAACTCGCTGGCATTATCCGCGACAAGCAACGTGAGATCGCCCGCCAAGAGGCCGTAGCCAGGGCAGCAGCACGGGCCGCTACGTCTACAACGACGACCACCACCTCAACGGCTCCGACCACCACCGAAGCCCCCGACTCTGGCGCTGCTGACCCAGACGCCGACGGCGACTCGACTAACACAGGCACCACAACAACCACGGCTCCAGAAGTTGTCATCTCGGCCGAAGACGCCGATCTCATCTGGCCGACCATTGGATCCGTGACGTCGCCGTTTGGCACCCGCGTACATCCGATCACGGGAAGTTCCCGATTCCATGCAGGAATCGACATCGCAACATCATCGGGGTCGGCCATATGGTCTGCGCAGGACGGCACAGTGCTGTTCTCAGGACGAATGCGAGGTTATGGCGAAGTGGTGATCATCGACCACGGCGGGTTCGTAACGCTGTATGCCCACATGTCTTTGCGCCAGATCACCGAGGGCGCCAGGGTCGGGCAAGGGCAACAGATCGGGCTCGTCGGCTCCACCGGTAACTCGACCGGGCCCCATCTGCACTTCGAGATTCGGATCGATGACAACGTCAACAACCCGATGATCTACCTTCCATGAGTCGTGCCTGCCGTGCGATGATGGCGCCCAGATGAAAGCACTGCTCTACGAACGCAAAGAGGCACGGTTTGTTGCCGCCGCGACCCTGAGCCGGCTACGGCCAGGAACTGGTGCGTCAGTCGGGCCCATAAAGCTCACCGACATTGCCGAACCACACGTTCCAGGCGATGGATGGCAACGGATCACTCCCCTACTGTCGGGCATCTGCGGAAGCGACCTAGCGACAATCGATGGCCGCACTTCGCGATACTTCGAACCTCTTGTCTCGTTTCCTTTCGTCCCAGGCCACGAGGTGGTCGGCCAGACCGACGACGGCCGCCGAGTCATCCTCGAACCGGTTCTGGGCCCGGCAGCACGGGCAGTAGAAGGCGAACATGGCGTAGGCCAAGCCGACGGCCACGACTACGGACACCTCACCACAGGGTCAATTGGCCCCGGTCTCCAGATCGGATCATGCGCCGCTACAGGCGGAGGTTGGGCCGAGTCGTTTGTGGCTCACGAAACCCAGCTCCACGACGTGCCCGACGACTTCGACGACGCGGCGGCGCTAATCGTCGAACCGGTCGCAGCCGGCATTCATGGCGCTCTAAAGGCCAACGTTCAAGCGGGCGACACGGTTGTTGTCGTCGGCGCAGGAATGATGGGTCTCGCCGCCATCGCAGGCCTGCGGCACCTAACCGACGTTGGCACCATTGTGGTCGGGGCGAAACACCCCCACCAACGTCGCTTAGCCGCCATGGTAGGGGCCGATGTTGTCGTCGGTCCTGACGAAGTTGCCCGTGCTGTTCGCAGGATGCAGGGCTCCAGTGTGATTGGCACCAGGTTGGCCAGAGGCGCCGACGCTGTTATCGATGCCGTTGGCAACTCGACATCGCTAACTGATGCCATCGGCATCGCTCGTCCGCGCGGTCGGGTAGTAATGCTCGGCATGCCCGGTCCGGTTTCGGTCGACCTCGCTGCACTCTGGCATCGCGAAACCGAGCTGGTCGGCTCGTACTGTTACGGCGGCGAGCACTCACACGGCGATCTTCACACCTTCGACCTAGCTATCGACCTTGTCCGCTCGCTCAATCTTGGCCAGCTTGTATCGGCCACCTACTCGTTAGGCGACTATCGAGATGCCATCGATCACGCGGCCACCATCGGTGCCCGTGGCGGAGTTCGAATTGCGTTTTCGCCGCAGCACTAACTAGTAGGGTTAGTGGCTCGAAACTCCACCGTAGGCTGACATCGTGGTCAAGTATCTGAGCTCAGAGTGGCTGGACGAGGTTCGCGCGGCGATGGACGCCGACCGAACGCTTGCTGTCGAGACCGCCGAAACCGAACTCGTGTTGCAGCAGGTTGTCACCGGAGCGCCGAACGGCGATGTGGCGTACTTCATCACCTTCGACAACGGAACTGTTCATGTCCAGTCCGGGGTGGCCTCACAAAGCGATGTGGCGTTCACCCAGGACTACAAGACGGCCCTAGAGGTCCATCTTGGCACCCTGAACGCACTGATGGCGTTCCAAGAAGGTCGAATTTCGATCAAGGGCGACGTCACTGCGTTAACCGCCAATCAGGCGGCCATCGGGGCTCTCGACCAAGCGTTTCGCGCCGTGAAGAACCAGACAACTTACTGAAACGAATCAGCAGCTCACTTGTGAGGTAGGAGCCATGCCGGAGATCCCTGAAGTTCGGGCCCACGCAGAAAGACTCTCGGCCGAACTCGCAGGTCGAGAACTGGCAAGGTTCACGGCCCTTACTTTCACGGTTCTAAAGACGTTCGACCCGCGCCCAGACGCCTCGGTCGGCCAGCCCCTAACCGAAGTGACTTCGTATGCGAAGTATCTTCTCCTGCGATTCGGCGCCATCACCCACGTGGTGCACCTAATGCAAGGCGGTCGACTCAAACCCGACCCAAAACAATCGAAGAAACCTCGCGGCGGCCTGGCCCGCTGGACGTTCACCGACGGAACCGCGTTGTTACTAACCGAACCGGGCACAGAACGCAGAGCTGGCGTGTGGGTTGTCGACGGCGGCCCCACGGCCCAAGCACCCATCTCTGAACTTGGCCCGCTCGCGACCGACCTGTCAGCCGCTGCGCTGGGCGAACTAATGAGCGAGCACAGCATGCGCCTTCACGGTTTCATCCGCAGTCAGCGAGTCATCGCCGGGCTTGGTCGCCGCCTGGCAAACGAAATCTGCCATCAAGCCAAGATCTCGCCGTTCGCGACATCATCCAGGCTCTCAGCCAACGAAGTCGAACGGGTCCATTCGGCAATCCACACAAAGATCGATGAAGGGCTCGCTTACGACCGCGGCCGCGACGACATGAGCAAGAGCGCCGAGCGACCGAGCTCGGTTCATGGTCGGATTGGCGAGCCATGCCCGGTGTGTAACGACAAAATCAGGTCGGTCGAGTACCGCAAATACACGGTCATCTACTGTCCCACTTGCCAGACGAACGGCAGGCGCCTCGCCGACAACACCACCAGCAAGTTCCTGAAATAGGGAATGCTCTAGCCGAGCAGACCCAAGCCCGCGACTGTGTCGCGTTCTTCGACAAGCTCGCCCCAGCTGCGTTCCATCTTCGAACGGGAATACTCGTCGATATCGAGGCCTTGCACAACGGAGTACTGGCCACCAGACGTTGTGCATGGATAGCTGGTGATGATGTTGTCCGGTGCTCCGTAGCTGCCATCGGACACAATGCCCATGGACACCCAATCGCCGGCCGGCGTTGAGCCGGCCCAGCTCCGCATATGGTCCACCGCCGCCGAGGCCGCCGAGGCCGCCGAAGACGACCCGCGGGCATCGATGATGGCGGCGCCGCGCTTCTGCACGGTAGGAATGAAGGTTCCGTCGAGCCACTCTTGGTCGTTGACCTTGGCCGCAGCGTTCTCGCCGTTGACTTCGGCATGAAACAGGTCGGGGTACTGCGTGGCTGAGTGGTTTCCCCAAATAGTCATCTTGGTGATGTCGTTGACGCTGGTTCTGGTCTTTTGGGCTAGCTGGGCCATCGCCCGGTTGTGGTCGAGCCTGGTCATAGCGGTGAAGTTGGCGTCGGGAATGTTGGGCGCGTTGTGCATAGCGATGAGACAGTTGGTGTTTGCAGGGTTGCCAACCACTAAGACCTTGCAGTCGGCGCTGGCGCCGTCGGACAGCGCCT
>JAADHX010000241.1 GCA_013151655.1 Actinomycetota bacterium | reverse complement strand
CGACAGTGCCTGTCATGGGTCGTACATCAAGGGCCATCCAAGCAACCTATTGTGCGGAGGTGGATCAAGTCACGCTCGACAAATTATTCATCTACGGCACCCTCTTCCCCGGAGAGGAACGCTGGCACTTTCTCGAGCCGTTCCTGGCCGCCAACCAGGGCGAGCCCATAACTCCCGACAGTGCTGCTGGGCACCTGTTCGACAGCGGGTTTGGGTACCCCGCGGCTCGATTCGATGGAACCAACACGATCGCCGACCGCATTGTTGGCTCGTTGGTGTCGTTAGACCCAAGCACGGCCCAAGAGTGCCTGGAGTTGCTCGATGTCGTCGAGGGCGAACCCGCGGGCGAGTTCCATCGCATCATCATCGAAACCGATGCTGGCGTGCGCGCCTGGAGTTATCAGTTCGGCCTCACGCTGCCAGGCCTGTCCCGAATCCGAAACGGCTCCTGGGCGGCGCGCGACGAATCGCCTCCAGAACCAGGCGGTGTCTTGTCGTTCCTCGAAGGCCGGATTATTGGTGCCCTGATCGAGAAACAGCTGGCAACGCCTCAGAACTACCCGCTCACCATGAATGCCCTGGTTTCGGCGTGCAATCAGAAAAGCAGCCGCGAGCCGGTCACCGACCTCGGCGAAACAGAGGTCATGACTGTGCTGACCGAAGGCAAGGAGCGCAAGTTGTGCCGGTTCGTGCACCCGCGCAGCGGTCATGGCGTGATCAAGTATCGCCAGGTCATCGACGAGTTCCTTGAGCTATCACGATTTGGCGAAGTCGACCCACAGCTTGCCCTTATTGGTGTGCTCATGTTGCGGGGGCCGCAGACCTCGAGGGAGCTACGAGACCGAACTGCGCGCGGCTACGAATTCGCCACGACCGACGACGTCGAGGAGGTCCTGCGATCCCTTGTCGAACGAGGCCACGTCGAACGACTCGAGCGCCAGCCCGGCCAGCGCGATGAACGCTGGCGAGAGTTACTCACGCCCGGCCAGGCTCCTCGGGCCACGGCCTTCTTGTGATGGCGGCGTCGCCACACGTGGTGCACCGCCACCAAGTAGTCCTGTTCGATCTAGACGGCACCATTAGCGACAACTCCGAGGGCATCTCCACGGGCATGTTGAAGGCGCTGAATCACTTTGGCATCAACGACGTAACGGCTACCGATGCCAGAGCCGTCATCGGGCCGCCGCTGCGGGGTGTGTTCGCCGATTGGGGCATAACTGAGTCACGGCTCGATGAGGCTGTCGAGGTCTATCGCGTCTACTACCGCGAGCTCGGCTGGAAGGCGAACGTGCTCTATGACGGAGTCGCTGAGCTAATCGCCGATCTGGCTCGCGCCGGTCGGACGGTCGCCACGGCCACGTCGAAACCAGACGTTTTCGCCGAAAAGATCCTCGATCGGTTTGGCCTGATTCCCCACCTTGCCTACGTCGGCGCGGCAACTCTTGATGCGACCCGAACCCATAAGGTGGAAGTTGTGCGCCATACGCTGAACCATCTCGCGGTCGAGCCAAGCGATGCGGTGATGATCGGCGATCGTTTCCACGACGTCGAGGGCGCCCGTGAGGCGGGGGTAGAGGCTGTCGTTGGCGTGACTTGGGGGTTCGGCGATCGAGCCGAACTCGAGGCCGCCGGCGCAACCACCATCGTCGACACCGCCACCCAGCTCCGCGCCGTGTTAGGACTCGGCTAGTCAGCTCGCCATAGTTATCGGCAAGACCGGTGCGAACGGACGGGGCCCGGTCCGTTTGACCTTTGCGATGTCGGCGGTGCGAAGGCTCATGAGCCGCACTGCCCAAGAATCGACGACATCGCGGCCACCAGTGTCGAAGAAGGTCGTCAGCGGCCCCTCTTGAGCGTAAGCATCGGCGCCGCCAATGTTCTCGACCGTGGTATCGGTCATCGTGACCTCATACCCACTGTGCTGGGGTGGGCGGGTGTCGAGACTGGCATGGCCGTAGCTGAGTTGTTGATCGGTGCGCATTTGTGCCTCCATGCACTAAGAATAGGGAAGTCCCTCTGTGGGTAACGAGTACCGCAACGCTGTGACATTCTTGTGGGTGACCTGTGGTTGTGTAACCACAGTCTGTGATGAACTGGAGCAGTTCAGTGGATAACTCCCAACGACTCCGCCGCGAACCGCCGCCATTCCGACCAGTCGAAGTGGCCAGATCTGAGCCGCTAAGCCCGTACCTGAGGCGTATGACGTTGTCTGGTCGCGAGCTCGAAGGCTTCGACATTGGTCTTGCGGCATCAAGTGTGCGCCTCCTACTCCCGTGTGGCGATGAGTACTTAGAAGTCCCAACGTGGAACGGCAACGAATTTCTACTCGCCGACGGGCAAAGGCCAACCATCCGAACAGTCACGCCAGTTCGTTTTGACGCCAACAGGCTCGAAGTCGACGTTGAGGTTGTCCTCCATGGACAAGGCCCACTATCGCAATGGGCCACGTCGGCCAAACCAGGAGCCCGGGTGGCCGTGTCGGGCCCTGGGCGGGGTTACGACATCGACCAGGACGCACTCAGCTTCCTCATCGCCGGCGACGAGTCGGCCATCCCCGCCATCCGCACAATTATTCCGGCTCTTCCCGAGGCTGCCGACGTCCAAGTGATCATCGAGGTGCGGGCTGGCGAAGGCATTGTCGAGCTACCGACGCGTCCGGACCTCGACATAGCCTGGCACGAGCAAGGGGCGGACGCACCCCGAGACCAGCTCCTTAGATCGATCCGCGAGACAAACTCCGACCCGACGACGCAATACTGGGTCGCGGGCGAAGCCGCGGCGGTACAGCGCATTCGTAAATATCTCTTCAACGACAAGAACGTCGAGCGGTCAGCCGCCGTCGTGCGCGGCTATTGGAAACTGAACCGTTCCAGCGGCCCAACTAGGCCCAAAGGCCCCACCGCACAACAAGGCAGTGTCGGCGAGGTCTGAAACGCCCGGGACTCCGCTACCTCAAGCACGGATCAGATCGTTCCTGACCACCGACGAATTTGGCCATCGAGCAATAGCTAGCCCTGTAGCGAACTACACCCCTAAGAGGTGCACGGCATCGCGGTGGACGGTGGCGAGTCCTTTGTCGAGAGTCACCATCTGGGCATCGTGATGTTTAGCTAGCGCTACCAGGTAGGCATCTGCTAGTTGGCGATGGCCGATGACGCCGCCTAGTTGGCTCCGGTCGTACTCGATTGCATCGGGCCAGAATTGATGCCACCGCTGGGTTCGAATCGTTTCTAGCACCGCCACTGCGCCCGACGCCGTCTGACCCTCACGCATCAAGAATCGCAAGAGAGTGCCTTCGGTAATCGGACAGGTTGCCAGGTCGGGCTCGATGGCGCTGAACCAGTCAACCGCCCTACTGACACCTGTGGTAGACCCCGACTTCCGATCTCGACCTCGCTAGAACCCTGGTTCATGCCAAGTCGAATCAGGTCTGCTATCACCTCGCTCATTGAGCGATTCGTCTCATGGGCTAGTTGGCGGGCAAGGTTGTGAATCTCCTCGGGCAAGTCAACAGTAGTGCGCATCACCGCATCACACTCTTAGCCGTAAGACGCGAAAGACCGGGGCCCTCATCGCGAGCACCCCGGCCAATTCGGCTATTCACACCTCGTTGCGTTAGCTGGGAGGTAGTTAGTTGCCGCCTTCGACAATTTCGACTTCGCTCTTCGAGAAACCAGAGCCGTTGACGTCGATGCCGGCGTCTTCGAGGTTCTTGACTGCTTCTTCGGCAATGTCGGTGCGGAAAGCGCCGTCGGTCGGGTCCGCTTGAAGGATGCCCTGGGCCGTGGCGATGTCGACGGTCTGATTCCAAAGATCGGAATCCATCACGCCAACGCCACCTGGTGATGGCCAGATGAGTGCATTGATCTCGTTCATCATCCATGCCTGGTGAGCTGGTCCGCCAAATGGCGTGCCGACGCCAACAACAATGTCGGTGCACTCTTGGGCATTGTCACGACAGTGGGCCCAACCGCGTAGCGAAGCTTCGACGAACCGAACCGCTATGTCGCGGTACTCGTCGTCGTCTTCGAGACGGTCAGCATCGGCCCAGATTGCGTCTTGCAACATGGCAGTGCCGACGTCGTTCCAGTCGATGATGGTGAGGTCTTCTGGCTGGAACAGCTCGCCGGTGTCTGGATTGATTGTTTCGAGTACCTGGGCGTACTCGTTGTAGATCATCGCTTGGGCAGCATCGATGTCGCCGTTGATAAGCGCCGTCATGTTGAAGTCTTGCTGCACGAGCGTGACGTCAGACTGCGGGTCGAGGCCAACCGAATTGAGGCCGGCGAACAGCTCGAACTCGTTGCCGAAGCCCCAGTTGCCAACGTTCTTGCCGGCAAGGTCGCCAGGTGTCGTGATTCCAGCGTCAGCAAATGACACCTGCAAGGTGCCGCTGCGCTGGAATACCTGGGCAATGTTGGTGATGTTCAGGCCCTCTTCGCGAGGCACAAGGCCGCGAGGGACCCACGAGATCGCAAAGTCAGCAGCACCGGAGTCGAGCACCGTAGCTGGCACAATATCGACGCCGCCTTCGATGATCTCAACGTCGAGGCCAACGTCTTCGTAGAAGCCAAGGTCGGCGGCGGCGAAGTAA
>JAADHX010000441.1 GCA_013151655.1 Actinomycetota bacterium | reverse complement strand
GCTCGCGGAGGTGCAGATATATGACACCGACGCACTCGCTCCGTCAGCGACCGTGCTTGCGCCCATTCAGGACGAGGTTCTACCTGCGCCAATAGCGGCCAACGGAACCGCAACCGACGATACAGCCGTGACCGCTGTGAAGATCCAGGTTCGCAACCGCGACACAGGCGACTGGTTGCGCTCCGACGGCACATGGGGTTCGTGGCAAGAACTCGACGCAACTCTGGCGTCGCCCGGGAGCCCAAACACCACGTGGACCTTCGACATTGCGACCGCTCCGGCGGCTCGCTACAAACTGTCGGCCAGAGCTATCGACTCCACTGGCAACAGCCACACTTGGGTCGACCGCAAATTCGAGGTCTCATCGAACGACGTGACCCCGCCAGCCGCGGCTATCGGGTCGCCTACCCATGACGAGGTCCTCGTTGGTGCCACCTTTGGCGCCAACGGCACTGCCACCGACAACGTTGCCGTCGAGTCAGTTCTTGTGTCGGTACGGGATCGAAACTCTGGTCTCTGGTTGCAGGCAAACGGCACATTCGGAACCTGGGTAGAGCATCAGGCCACGCTCGGTAGCCCGGGCACGCCTTCCACTACCTGGAACTTCAGCGCTCTGCTCCCCGCCGGTTCGTACCGGGTCTATTCAACCGCCGTCGATACGTCGGGGCTCCGAAGCGCAACGGTCAATGTGAGGTTCCTGGCCAACTAACGGGTCGTTATGGCCTCGACCATCGAAAGGGTGCGACGGGCGTTGTCGACATGGAGATTTTCGATCATCTGACCATCGACTGTCGCAACGCCACGGCCGTCGCGCTCGGCCTCATCGAACGCGGTAATGACTCGTCTGGCGTGGTCGATGTCGTCAGCCGATGGCGACCAGGTGACGTTGCAAGGCTCGATCTGACTGGGATGGATGAGGGTCTTGCCGTCGAAGCCCATTTCGAACCCCTGTTGACACTCGGCGGCGAAGCCATCGGCGTTGCGGACGTCGTTGTAGACGCCGTCGAGGGCCATGATGCCGTGGCGGCGAGCCGCCAACAGGGCGCCGGCCAGATGAGGAAGTAGCGGGTGACGCCCAGGAACAAGGCGAGCCCCGAGTTCTTTGGCCATGTCGTTGGTACCCATTACGAGTAGTTCGACGCGTGGGTGAGCCGCAATGTCGGCGGTAGCCAACATGGCCTGCGGGGTCTCGATCATGGCCCAAATGGCGGTTTTGGCTGGAGCACCGGCGTTGTCGAGCAAGTCGGAAACACTCTGGACATGGTGAGCGCTGGAGACTTTGGGTATCACCACCGCTGATGGAGCAGCCTCGGCCGCGGCCGCCACGTCGGCCTCGCCCCAAGGGGTGTCGAGCCCATTGCATCGGATCGTTAGCTCACGATGGCCGTACTCGCCGCTGGTCGCGGCCTCAACCGCACGGGTGCGAGCAGTTTCTTTTGCATCGGCGGCGACGGCGTCCTCGAGGTCGAAGATAATTGCATCGCAGTCGAGCTGTTTGGCCTTTTCCAGAGCTCTGGCGTTGGCCGCAGGCATATACAAAACCGAGCGGCGCACCTTCACGGAGCTACCCCGTCCCGCTCGGCTAGTTGTTGAGCCAGAGCGAGAACGACTAGGCACTGCTTGACCGAAGCGTCGTCTTCCATCTTTCCGTCGATCATTAACGCGCCGGTGCCATCGCCCATTGCGTCGACGACGCGCTGGGCGTGGTCGATCTCGGAGGCGTCTGGGGTAAACACCTTCTTGGCGATGTCGATCTGCACCGGGTGAAGGCTCCACGCTCCGACACAGCCGAGCAGATACGCGTTGCGGAACTGATCCTCACATGCCGTGGTGTCAGCGATGTCGCCGAACGGCCCATAGAACGGCAATATGCCGTGCATCACGCAGGCGTCGACCATACGGGCGACGGTGTAGTGCCATAGGTCTTGTTGGAACGTCTGGCGGGGAGCGTCTGCGTCGTCGCCTGGGTCGGCCCTGACGAGATAACCAGGGTGGCCGCCGCCGACGCGCGTCGTTTTCATGCGGCGATTCGCCGCGAGATCGGCAGGGCCAAGCGATAGGCCTTGCATCCGCGGCGACGCTCCGCAGATGGCTTCGACATTAGCCACACCACGGGCCGTTTCGAGAATTGCGTGAACCAAAATGGGGGCCTCGAGCCCGGCCTTGGCCTCGAGTTGGGCCAACAACCGATCGACGTAGTGGATGTCTTCAGGACCCTCGACCTTAGGAATCATGATGACATCGAGGTTCGACCCTGCTTCGAGCACAGCGGTCGTGATGTCGTCGAGACCCCACGGCGAATCGAGGCTGTTGACCCTGGTCCACAGCTGAGCCTGACCGAGATCCATAGCAGCCACCTCAACTAGCCCAGACCTCGCTGCCTCCTTGTCGTCGGCTGGCACGCCATCTTCCATGTTGACCAACAAGATGTCGACCCTGGCCGCCATGGCGGGAGCCTTGCTGACCATCTTGGCGTTCGAACCAGGAAAGAAGTGGATCATCCGCGACGGGCCAACGGGAACTTCTCGAACCGGCGCGGGGGCACCAACGGCTAGCGGTTTGAAGAAATCCTTGGGCGACTGCATTCCTTCAGGCTACGACGACTGCGATGAACGGCCAAGCTGCGATGTCGAAAGAGGAGCTGCCGAAAGTGCTCGCAGTCAAAACGACGGACGCATCGATGACATCGGCGGTTCCGGCTTGGCCCCATAACAAGCCTGCGGCCCGAGCCAGCACCCCGTGGAGGCGGACCTCGCCACACCTCCGACGGAGCTGATCATTACTCTTCGCGATATGAAAACTCTTCTGCTGGTCGTGAGCGCGATCATGGTGGCGGTCGCGGTCGCTAGCCTTTTCGTCGGTAGCTCGCCCGAGCAGGCCGGCGCGTTCGCCGCGCTTGATGCCGAACTTCGCCAGCGAGGCATGGAGCTTGAGAGCGATCAATACGCATCGATTGTCGAACTCAGACAGCTCAACCTTTCTCAGCAAGTAGATGAGGCCGATCTGGTGGTCCGAATCGCGATCGACAGTGTCAGCGATCCGGTTTGGAATTCAGTCGAGGGAACTGAGTACCGAACTGTGAAAGCAACCATTACCGAAGTCTTCAAGGGATACGACCCGACGGCCGATCACGTCAAGTTCGCACAGGTTGAGTTTCGGGTCTTTGGGTCTGGATTGAACGTTGACTCAGCGGCGTACCTTGACGTCCCGGAGGGGCCGGTGGTTGCAAGTCAACTGTCAGGTGATTTCGAGGAAGGACTTGAGAAGCTTGTGTTCCTGCGATGGCAGGACCTGTTTCACTTTGGGGCCGAGGATGAGCCGATTCGAACTCTCGCCCTGGCAGAGTACTTCCGTGGCGCATGGACTTACACGCAGGACGGACTAGTCAATGTCGTCGACAACCGCAGGGACATCGGCGAACCGAACGTGCTTAACGGACTCATCGTTTCCGCAAGGGATAGTGGGCCCATGATAGAGAACCTCGAAGCACAGTTCTCAACCGCCATTTACCCACTCGGAACACCAGATGGGCAGTTCGTAAACGCGGACGAGCCGCCACGGATCGAAGTCCCCGAGAGTAACGCGGGCACCGATTTTCGCCTCGAGTTCGATGGTTCTCACGTTCGGTGCGTCGGCTCCGACTGCGCTCCGGATGCACGCGAATGGACCCTTCTCAGCGACGCAGGATAATTCTCTAGTTACTTGCGAGCGTTGGCTTGCGTTCGAACCACACGATTACAAGTAGAGCCGCCAGCGAGACCGCAACCCCGGCGACGATGTCGATTACGTAATGGTTGCCCGTGACAACGACCGTGGCCGCCATAGTCAGCGGCGGAATTAGAATCACGAATCGCCAGATGGGCGCCTTAACGACCGAGAACAATAAGACCGCCGAAAGGGCCACCCAACCAACGTGAAAGCTAGGCAAAGCAGCGTTTTCGTTGATGAGCCAGCCCGGGCGAGCAATGTACTGGTGCCGGGCGGCAACACTTACCGTGTCGACATAGCCGCTAAGAAACCGCGGTGGCGCAACCGGAAACGCGGCGAATATCGCTAGCCCCATGACCCCAGACACAAATAGTGAGTTGCGAAAACGACGGAACAGCGGCCGCTGCCAGAACCACGTGTACACCAGCGTGGCAATAAGAATGGGCCAGAAGGCAAACGCGTAGAACCAGTTGGCCCCTGTCACGACCCAACCGCGATCGAGCGCAGCTTGCTGAATTCCCGCTTCCCAGTCGAACCCGAGAGCACGCTCGAAATCGAGCAGCAAGTTTGCGTTGTCGAAAGCCGCAGTTTCTGACCCAACGGTTAGAGCCCGCACAGTCAAATATGCGACCAAGGCCAAGCCGATGATGGCGGCCTGGCGGCCGACAGCGTGCCAGGTCCGCTTCTCGGTCGTTGGCAAGGGGCGTTCGTCGGCATCGTCGATCTCGTCGAGGCGCGCGTCAGCAGACTCATCGAGGTCTGTTAGTGGCGAGGCGGAGAGAGACATCAGCAAAGGTCGATTGGTTGCTACGGCCGTTGGCCGAGGTCTGCCCTCTCAGTGCGGGTGCGTTTGAGCTCCCAGAAGCCAGGGACGCGGCTAATAGTGATT
>JAADHX010000151.1 GCA_013151655.1 Actinomycetota bacterium | reverse complement strand
TGCACTCCGGGCAACAGTTGTGGGAGCGAGCCCCTGAAGGTCGCGTCGCCAAATCCAAAGACGCCCCCATCGGCGGCCGCAAGCCAGTACCCACCTTTGGTTGCGATGATTGCCACGAGCGGCTGGTTGAGGCTGACCCCAGGAAGTATCCCAGGGACCGACCCGTGGAAAGTTGCCCCACCAAGGCTGAAGATGCCGCCGTCGCCACCAAGAAGATATAGACCGCCAGCCGGAGATGCGCTGGCCGACACGATGGGCGCACCGAGGGCCAAAGATTCGACTCCTTGGACTGCGGCTGAAGATCCGAACGAATGAACCCTGCCGAGGTTCGTAACAATCCAATGACCATTGTCATCGGGATCAGCTACGAGCACGGTTGCGCGTTCGTTTGGCTCCCAACTCGAAGTATCGATTGCCGCCGACGCGGCACGAGGCCCGCTGTAGTTGACGACACCATCGGCCTGTAGCAACCAGATGGACCGGCCGTCGTCGGCCGCGACGATCGATACCACGTTTGTGCCTTCGGGCGATGCGACCGGCGCGCCGACACCGAAGGCGCCGACCTCACCAGATTCGGTGGTTATCAGGTACCCACCCGCCGAAAGTTCGTCAGCCTCAGCAACACCAACAATCACAAGCGATGCCGCAACTAGGGCAAAGCTCGTGAACCCAACCGACAGGCGGGCAAGACGCGACAAAAGACGACCGTTCACAACGGTGACATTTTAGCCACTCAGAGTGGTTGTTGGCTATGTTTGGAGCAAACAATTTTGGAGCATGAAGTAGTACGAATCTTGGCCCGCGAGCCAGCATCGTCGACTTGCGAGAGAAAACGGTAGGTTCGCGACATGACAACGCTCACTATCGAGGCCTCCTACGAAGCTGCAATCGCGCGCGAATGGGGCCGCCTGGCTCGGCCAGGCACGTGGTTCACAGGCCCACAGCGCTTAGCCATCGCTCGCCAAGCTCGCGCCGCAGTCGCCGAGGAGCCCGTCGAAACTCCACAGATCACCGAGACGGTCATCACCGCGGCCAGGGCCATCGCAGCCACGCCATCAGACATCCGAGCAAGTGATGTGCAAGGACTGTTCCAGCAGGGTCTAGCCGGTGCCGAGTACATCGAAATTCTGGGCATAGTGGCCCGCCTTCGCGCAGTCGACACATTCGAGTTCGGCATGGGCACCTTCCCACGCGCCCTTCCGTTACCGATCGATGGCGAGCCGTCTCGGACTCTGGTTGCAGAAGCCAAACTCGATGGCGGCTGGGCTCCAACTGTCGGCGCCGCGTTTCCCACCACTGCTCTGTCAGCCGTTCCGCCCGAGAACGAAGGCATGGAAGATATCGCTGGCGCGTTCTACATCTCGATCACGGAGATGGCCGACCTGGGGATCGTGCGCGGCTTGCAGCGCGACCAGATGGAAGTCGTAGCGGCCCGAACGTCGCTCATCAACGACTGCTTCTTCTGAATGCTCGCCCACTCGTCGATGCTCCGTGCGAGCTCGCCCAAGTTTGGGGTCGTTGCCCAGCTAGCCGGAATCAAAGACTTGTCTGTCGACGTAGGCGTTATCGGCGCCCGTTTCATCATGGCCGCGGCCGACGCCGCGGTGCTTCGTGACGACATCGAACTGGTCGACGCCAGAGCACAACTGGTCGCCGAACTTGGTGAAGCCGCCGCCGCCAGGACATTTGCAGTGGCCGGCAACTTTGAGATGATGAATCGCCTCCTCGACGCCCTTGGCGTTGGCCCCATGGGCCCTACCGCCAAGCTGGCCGAAGAGCTCGGCATCGAAGTCCCCACCCACTTCGCCAACTAACCCCGCTTTCGGTGCGGTTTACCCACCACCACGGTGCACAACCCGGCCCAAGGCCTTTGGGTGGGGTTAGCGCACGTAGCGGGTGGCGAGATCGGCGACGATTTCGGCTATCGAACGGCCGACGGTGTCGACGGCGGTGAATCGTTCGTAGCCGTGTCGACGTTCTGCCAGTAGCTCGTCGATGCGGGCAACCGGATCCGCGGCGTCGGCCAGTAGCGGCCTCATCGCAACCCCGTCGGCTAGAACCCGCTTCGCAATCGTGGTCGCGTCGGCAACGAGCGCAATCACGTCGTACTCCGATACTAGGAGATCGATGTTGTGGTCGTCGAGCATGAAACGGCCACCGGTGGACACGACAACGTTGCGGCGGTCAGACAGCTCGACCGCGATTGTGCGCTCCATCGACCGGAAAGCCTGCTCGCCGAGAGTATGAAAGATGGCTTCGATCGATCCATGTCGTTCGATGATCAACTCGTCGGTGTCGACGAAGTCGAGCCCGAGGGCATCGGCCAACGCGCGCCCGACCGATGACTTCCCGGTTCCCATGAACCCCGTTAGCAGAATATTGTTCATCGAGATGTCCTTGGTGAAGCGCCGACTTTAGAGCCAAAAGTTGATTGCAGTGTGCCTGTCGCGGTTCGCTTCATGACTATCGTGCAGCAATGACCACAGTCGCCCAACAGACAATCGAGCTCCTTCGCAACGCCGCGGTCGATACGTTGTTCTGCCTGCCAGGCGTTCAGAACGACAACTTCTTCGACGCTCTGGTCGACGCCACCGACATCAGACCCATCATGGCGAGGCACGAACAGGGCACCGCGTACATGGCGCTCGGAGCAAGCCAAGCCACAGGTAAGCCGACTGCCTGTGCCGTTGTTCCCGGCCCTGGCCTGTTAAATGCCGGCGCTGGTCTAACCAGTGCGTATTGGGCTGGGGGGCGTGTCATTGCCCTCAGTGGCGCAGTTCAGCACAGCTCTCGCGGCCGGGCCGCCGGGGTGCTTCACGATCTACCAGACCAGACCGCAGTCTTACGACAGCTAACCAAGTCGACCGAGTACATCTCCGACGGAGAGACCGCCACCGCCGCTCTTCAGCGGGTTCTCGACGATGTGTTCGTCGGCGCGCCTCGCCCCGTCGGTCTAGAAGTTCCAGCCGATCGGTGGTTGGCGACCGTGACCGGCGAGTTGAAAGAGCCATCATCGGAGCGGCCGGCACCGGATTCCGCCCAGATTGCCAAGCTGGCCGACCTAGTCGCCAAAGCCAAACGACCGCTGATCGTTGTCGGTGGCGGGGCTCAGGACGCCGCGCCAAGCATCCGGACCTTGGTCGACACTCTTCGCTGCCCAGTCTTCACGAGGCGCCAAGGTCATGGAGTTGTCGACTGCCGCCACCCTCTTTGGTGCCCACTGCCGGTCGGACGCGAGTTCTGGCGCGACGCCGACCTGGTCATCGCTATCGGAACCAGGCTGGAGTTCCCGTCGCGCTGGGGAACCGACGACGACCAGACCATCGTCAGCGTCAACATCGACGACCACGACCTCGATCTGTTCGGATTAGGCACCATCGGTATTCACGCCGACGCGCAGATGACAGTCGAGGCTCTGCTCGCCGAGCTATCACCTACTAGTGACCGCTATGACTTCAGTGGCGACGTCGCCGCGAAGATGGCCGACTTCGACGCCGCGACCGAACACCTCGTTCCTCAGCGTGAGCACATGGCGGCCATTAGAGCCGCTCTTCCAGACGACGGCGTGTTAGTTGAAGACGTAACTCAAATGGGGTTCGCCGCTCACATATTGTTCGAACACCGCCACCCCCGCTCGTTTCTTTCCACTGGTGCGGCCGGAACTCTTGGGGCCTGCGTCCCCCACGCCATCGGAGCTCAGGTCGCTCTTCGGGGCCGAAACGTGCTCGGGGTGGTCGGCGATGGCGGCTTTATGTTCTCGGCCACCGAGCTAGCCACCGCGGTTCAGCACGATATTCCAGTCACGATCTTGCTGTATGAGGACGGCGCCTTCGGAAACGTAAAGCGCATCCAGACCGAGACCTTCGGCGCCGACCGCACCATTGCCTCGACCCTTCAGAACCCCGACTTTGTGAAGTTCGGCGAGAGCTTTGGTGTGCACACCCAAGGTGTCGATACCGCCGCTGGTGTCGAGGCGGCTCTCGTCGAAGCGTTCGGGCACGATGGGCCGTCGTTGGTTGTGTGTCAGATCGGTGCCGTCCCTAACCCATGGCCTTTCCTAGTCCAGGGCCGTGTTCGCGGTCAGCGATAGGGCCGGTTGACCTCATGGGCGACGATCTCGCAGTTAGCTGGCGCGGCGAGTTCGTCAACGCCGAAGTCAACGAGCTGCACGCCGACGCATTCGAAACCCGAGTGTTCGACGAATCGGAATCTAACTGGGAGGACCTAACCGCAAACCACAGTCTTGGTTGGGTTACGGTGCGCGACGGCGGCAGGTTGATCGGGTTCGTCAATGCGCTGTGGGACGGTCTCGTACATGCGTGGATTCAAGACGTAATGGTGGCTAAATCCCACCGACAGCGGGGTATCGGCGTGCGAATCGTGGCCGAGGCTCGCGACCGAGCCAAGGCAGCCGGATGCGAGTGGCTTCACGTCGACTTCGACGACAACCTGGCCGACTTCTATTACACCGCGTGCGGGTTCTCGCCCACCAAAGCTGGACTAATCGATCTCACCACACCCGCATCCGACTAGCCGGGCACGTGCATGCCGAACCACTCGAACAGTACGTCGTCCCACCGTTCGGCCGACACAGCAGTCTCGGTTATCT
>JAADHX010000252.1 GCA_013151655.1 Actinomycetota bacterium | reverse complement strand
GGCAGAAGGGCACGCTTCCGATGCCGAGCGCAAGCATTGCCAGAAGGTAGGCGGCGTCGCCAGCCTCTGGGGCATCAGCGAATTCGATGAAAATGATGCCACCGCCGAGAAGAATGCCCTCCGCGGCTCGTGCGGCGAAGTAACCGAGTCCGACCCGAGGAGCGCCAAAATGCATGAGCCGGAATCCGATGAGTCCAGCGGCGGTAACCGCTGCGGAGTTGAGCGCAACAAGAAGCAGGCCGACGGGCCTGTCGGCGTAGGCGCTCCCGATGCCATAGAGAAGGAAGGCTGCGAGCACGATGGCGCCGAAGGCGCGGCCTTCCCATTGAGCGGTTCCCTCCGGAGTCGAGGTGTCGCGTGGAGCGTTGAGCCTGGTGATGGTGGTTGGTCTATTCATGATTACTCCGTTCGTACTTTGTGCTGTTCGGTTGTTGACCGCAAAGGTGCTGGCCGTGATCTGATGGTGTGGTGTTTTCAGTGGGCGATGGCGTCGAGGACGTTCAGTCATTCGGGTGCTCTTTCGTGTAGGTCACGTGAGGGCTGCTTTGAAGCGGGCTTTCTGGGTTTGTTTCTTGTCTGGTGGTTGACTCTGGGCGGTTGTCTTGGCGTAGGGGTCGGGTGATTGAGATGATTTCGATGTTCATGGATGCGAGATGAGTGACGATTCCGTGCAGGTGGGAGGCGTCGGTGATGTTGCCGATGAGTCGGGTGACGTCCTTCTTAGACCGGACGATGTGGAAGTCGTCGATGAGCGGTCGGAGTAGCTTCGTTCCAACGTTGCCGTTCAGCTCGATCTCGTAGATGATTGGTTCGGGCATGGCTTTACTGTGAACGTTGCGTTGTGGCTTCGCCTCATGCCTAGGGTGATCTCACCCGGGTGAGATGTCAGTGGAGTCGGCGGCAGGTGTGCGAGAAGGGACGGGATGAGCGAAGAGATCGAGGTTGGGTTGGCAGCGACCAAGCTGCGGCCGCCAACGTTGCCCAACAATTTCATTCAACGTCCGCGGGTCGACGAGGTGTTGGATACGGGTCTCGATGGTCACTCTCGCTTGCTGTTGGTGAGTGCACCTGCGGGCTCTGGTAAGTCGACGCTGGTGGCGTCGTGGCTCGGCGGTCGGTCTGAAGCCGCTGCTTGGCTGCAAGTTGAACAGGGCGACGATGACCCGGCGAGGTTCTGGACATTCCTCATTGAGGCGATCGGTCAAGCCCATGAGAGTGTGAGAATCAGCGTGAAACCTGTGTTGCTTGCCTCCAATGGCGATTGCGATTTGGCCGTGTCGGCGCTGGTCACCGCGTTGGCTGGTCTCACCGACCCTCTTGTCGTTGTCGTCGACGATTACCACTTGATCAGCAGCGATGTGGTGCATCGAGGTATGGAACGTCTGGTCGAGCTGTGTCCGCCAGGGGTCACTATTGCCATCTTGACCAGGTTTGACCCGCCCTTTCGGCTGGGCCGGCTTCGGGTTCGAAAGCACATGTGTGAGATCCGCGGTGATGTTCTTCGATTCGAACCCGCAGAGGCCGCAGGCCTTCTTAGCTCGACTGACCGACCGCTCAGTGCGGGCGAGGTCGAGTTGCTTTCAGATCGCACTGAGGGTTGGGCTGCCGGTCTGGTGTTGGCGGGGCTATCACTGGCCCAGTCGAGCGACACGGCGAAGTTCGTCGAGGACTTCCACGGTGATGATCAGCTCGTTGTCGACTATCTGAGCGACGAGTTCCTGGGAGGCGTGAGCGATGATCATCGCCGGCGACTGCTGGCGACGTCAATCTTGGAACAACTAAGCGGCCCTCTTATAGATGCCGTCACTGAGTCGACCGGCGGCCGGCGATGGTTGACTGAGACCGCCGCCGTCAACCAATTGGTTATTGGTCTGGATCGAACAGGTCATTGGTATCGGTATCACCATCTGTTGCGCGACCTGCTCCGTCTCGAAGCACACAACGCGATGCCTGAGGAACTCCCGGGCCTGCACCGCCGAGCGGCTGTCCGGTTTGAGGCTGAGGGTGACCACCACCGTGCAGTCGGCCACTGGCTCGAGGCGGGCGAGCGTCACGAGGCAGCCCGACTCATGTATTTCTACGGGTCCAAGCTCATCGCCGAGAGCCAGATCGAGACGCTGCGGCGCATTCTTGCGGAACTGGGCGATGTCGCCAGAACCGACGCAGCGTGCGCGTTGTTGTGGGGCTGGTGTGAGTTCATCGCCGGCAGCTACTCGGCTGCCGAAGACTGGGTCACCGTCACCCACGATGTCGCGCCCGATGGCTTCGATACAGCGATCACGGCACCGCTGCGCATGAACATCTTCCTGGGTCGAGGTGATGTCAACTCGGCGTTGGCGACCGCTCGCGAACTCACTGACGCCGAGCACTTCGAGTCTCTGGCCCCAGAGCAGGCTGTGGTCGCCGGCGGGGTCTTCATGTGGGCGGGTATGAGCGACGACGCTCGCCATGTCCTGCAGCTTGCGGTGAAGAAGGCGGAGCAGGCCCAGTTCAAGTCCGTTCACGTGCTCGGCCTGATCTACCAGGCCATCGTGGAGTTCGATGTCGGAAACAACGTTGGTGCCAGAACGGCGGCGTTGCGAGCGATCGACACCGCCGTCGAGCTGGGAATCGCTTCGTACTACCGGCTTGGCCCTGCCTACGCGATTCGAGCCCGCACCGCCTCAGGCGACGCCGATTCGCTAGAAGACGCGCTCCAGGCGGTCGAGCTGGTCCGCCGGACCACAGGCGACCTGGCCTTGGGATACGTCCTTACCGTCAGCGGCGACGTCCTGACTGAGTTTGGCGACACACGCGGGCCAGAGCTATTGGCTGACGCTCGCGCGGTGGTCGACCGCTGCCCCGACCCGGGAATCGTCGCTCGTCACCTGGAACGCATCGAATCCCGCCACGCGATCGCTGCAACTCGAGTTCAGGTGCCAACGATCGTGGAACAGCTGACCGAGCGGGAGACCGCCGTGCTCCGCTATCTACCGACCGCGCTGTCGCAGCGCGAAATCGCAGGCGAACTGTTCGTCTCGGCCAACACGGTCAAGACCCACTGCGCGGCGATCTATCGCAAGCTCGCCGTTGACAATCGCAAGGCTGCGGTTCAAGCCGCTCGCGATCTGGGCCTTCTGTAGCTACCTCACCCGGGTGAGATGTGAAGGTGGGCGAGGCGGACCGTCGGCCGACATCGGCGACCGGGTCAACAGCCGTTTGCCGCTGTTCATCGCCGCAGTCCTGGGACTGTCATTCCTGTTGCTGATGATGGTGTTCCGGTCGGTGCTCGTACCGCTGAAAGCCGCGCTGCTGACCTGTTGAGCATCGGTGCTGCCTATGGCGTGCTGGTCATGGTCTTTCAAATGGGGATGGGGCGCTCGTCTCATCGGGCTCGAATCGACGGTACCGATCAACCCGTTCACCCGATGTTCCTGTTCGCCGTGTTCTTCGGCTTGTCGGTGGACTACGACGTGTTCCTGCTGTCAAGAATGCGTGAGGAATACCTCGCCACCGGCGACAACGACCACCTCCGTCATCCACGGCCTCGCCAGCACAGCCACAGTCATCACCTCAGCTGCGCTCATCATGATCTCGGTCTTCGGTGGCTTCATCTTCGGCAACGACCCCACCATCAAAATGTTCGGCCTCGGTCTAGCCACAGCAATCTTCGTCGACGCCACCATCCTTCGAATGGTCCTGGTGCCCGCCACCATGAAACTCATGGGCGACGCCAACTGGTGGCTACCGGGCTGGCTCGACCGGCTCCTGCCGACCATTGACATGCGCGGCGAAACCAGGATCGCAGATCCGGACCCCGAGCCCGCTGATCTCGCCCCTGAGCCCACTGGCATCGGCGTGGCCCCGGGCAGCACTCAACACCGCCCCAGTGCTCGTCTGAATCACCCGGGTGAGATCAAGCCCCAGACGAGGCGACCTCAGCCAACGAACGAAGACACTGTCCCTATCGAGAACAAGTCCCCCAAGGGACCCCACCAAGGAGAAGAACATGAACATACCCACAACCCCTTCCACACCACTCATCGAGTCCGAGTCCGCCCCGGACGAGACCATGACAGCCGTAGTCCAGGACACTTACGGCGCAGCCGACGTCCTCGAGCTCCGCACCATCAACCATCCCCGAATCGCCGAAGACGAGGTTCTCGTTGAGGTCCACGCCGCCGGCGTCGATCGAGGAGTGTGGCACCTCATGACCGGCCAGCCATACCTGATCCGCATCGCCGGATACGGCCTCCGCAAACCAAAGAACCCGACTCTGGGCCTCGACTTGGCCGGGCGGGTTGTGGCCATCGGCGCCGACGTCACCCGGTTCCAGCCAGGCGACGACGTCTTCGGAATCGGCAACGGCACCTACGCCCGCTACGCCACCGCACACCAAGACAAGCTCGCTCATAAACCGCAAAACGCAACATACGAACAAGCCGCAGTGGCGACGGTGTCCGGCATCACCGCGCTTGAAGCCCTAACCAAGGTGGGACACCTCGAAGCAGGACAAAGAGTTCTGATCGTCGGGGCGTCCGGTGGAGTGGGGACCTACGCCATCCAGCTCGCCAAAGCCCTCGGCGCCGAAGTCACCGGCGTCGGCGGCCCCGGCAGCGCCGACATGATGCACTCAATCGGCGCAGACCACGTCATCGATTACACCGAAGAAGACTTCGTCAACGGCCAAGACCAGTACGACCTCATCCTTGACATCGGCGGCCGAAACAGCATCAGTCGGCTGAGAAGCGTCCTCACGCCAAAGGGCACGCTCGTCATCGTTGGCGGCGAGGGCGGGAACCGCGTCACCGGCGGCGTCGGCCGCCAACTGCGGGCCATGATGCTCTCCCCCTTCATTGCCCAGCGCCTCACCACATTCATCAGCTCCGAGCACTACACCAACATCGAACGCCTCGCCGCCCACATCGAACGCGGCGACGTCGTCTCGACCATCGGCGCCAGGTTCGGGCTCGCCGACGTGCCCGTGGCTATGCGACACCTTGAAAGCTCCGGCTCGAACGGCAAATCGGTCATCGTTGTACGCGATACCGAGACGAAATGACCAAATCCAGCCAGGAAACCTCCGCGATCGGTTTGGTGCGGCGTTGGATCCCGGTTCTCTGGATCGCGCTCTCGGTGATCTGGGCTACGGTGAGTTTCGTCACCGCCCAGCTCGCATTGCCAATCGCGATCTGGATCGTTACCGCCCTCGCTCCGCTGACAGCGCTGCAGGCCAACGCCAACAAGGCGCGCCCCACCGACTGAGACCGAACACCCGCCCCTCCGGAGCCAGCGTCTCGCCGGCGGATCGAGGACAGCCAGGGCGGTGTCAGAGTCGAATGGGTTGGGACTGTAGGAGACCGCCTGCCGCCAACGGGAGCGACGATGAGCATGGTCCGCCCTGAGCAACTTCTGAACTTCGCTGAATTCCATGATGTGGCGATTATCGAAAATGACTACGACTCGGAGTACCGCCACGCCGACCGTCTCCTCGATCCCCTTCACCGACTTGACCGCTCCGGCCGCGTTCTTTACGTGGGGACATTCTCCAAGACGATGACACCGTCGTTACGCCTCGGATTCCTGGTTCTGCCCGACTCGCTGGTTGAGTCTGCGGTGCGCCTGCGGTCACTTCTTGACTGGCAGCCGCCCGAGACGATACAGGCGACGCTCTTGCGGTTCATCACCGACGGAATCGACGAAGAAGGGATGCGAGTAAACGCCCGAACCAACGGACTTGCGCTCGGGAACTTCAGGCAATGCTGGCTACGACCTAGTCCTCCAAAGGGCTCATCGTCGGTTTCGGCGCCGTCACAACCACGGACCTGCCAGAAGCGCTGGAACTCCTCCGTCGAGTGCTTGTCACGGCCAACGAGCGATGACGTCCAAGTAGAGAAAACGAGGACGCTTGGTCTGTTCAGATGATGCGATCTTGGATCTTTCACCACGCCGAATTGGTCAGTACTGTTGGCTTCGACAACCACTCCAGAAACAGCCCACGATGAGCCAAGCAATCACGATTCACGAATCGACCTACCGGCAGATGAAACATGGACCCTAGTCGCGGACTACAGCCACGACCTCCGCTGGCGCAAAGGACTTAGCGAGATAGCGACGGTACCAGCGGCCACGTCGAGGGCGGCCGCAGCGTCACCGCCACCAGCGACACCCAAAGCGAGTTCACCTACGACATCGAGCTGACCCTTACCAGCGCGACCCGCCTTCTCCGCCCGCTTGTCGGTCCCATGATGCGCCGCAACCTACGTCGCGACCTCAAAAGCTTCCGAGTCCTTGCCGAGGCCATCACATTTGACGTCGCCTCGCGGCAATGACGGCAACCGCCTCGTGAGAAGAGTCCTGGGCCACACTGGACACAACGAGCAGGCTTCGGCCCATCTCCCGTAGATCAACGTCGGTTTGCGCTGATGGGTGTGGGGGCCGGAGACACGATTATCGCGTCCTGACCAGCGGAATTGGAGTGCTCAGGCTGCGATGAGCTCCAGCTGGTGCGGTGAGGGTTAAGGGCTTAATTCCCCCTTCGACATGAACCAGGTTTCGATTAGACCCCTGTCGAGGGATCGGATGCTCGGTCGATAGTCGCGGCACAGTAGTGATGGTCTCAATCCGTTGAAACCGTTCAGAAAGCAGCGTGGCCCACGCCACGCCGAGCCGATGGTGGGGAGTGGTCCCAGGGTCAGGGAAGCGTCGCGTAGAACTTGTTGAGCTGTCGCTTGAATCGGTCCGGAGCATCGAACCAGGCAAGATGGCCGCAGTCCTTCCAGAACTCCACACGAGCGCTTGGATAGCGTGCCGTGACGACCTGCGTGTGTTCGCCGTAGGTATCGTCCTGGCCGAACACGATCAGGAAGGGGAGCACGGCCTCTGGAAGTACGCTGTCCAGGTGATCGGCGGGTAGGCGAATCGCAGCAGCGCGCGTTGCGAAAGTCGCTCGCTGACCGATTCCGTCAAGAAACGCGGCTGTGGCAGGTCGCGCTTGGCCTGGTTTCTGGTAGTTGAGCCAAACCTGGGCGTACATTTTTTGCAGACTACGTCGGCCGAAACCTGGGATGCGGCCCACGAGAGAGCGCAGCCCCATCGTGGCGAACGCGAGCCCGCTGGATCGGCTTCTGCTGAACTCTGCATGACCGATTTCTCCATCGCGATCCACTCGGATCCAACGCCGGGCGTCGGGCTGCACAAGAAGAGACTCGCGACGGAATCGATATGTGTTGTTGCGTAGAGTTGGGCGAGCATCCCGCCCCAGGAGTGGCCAAAGATGTGTAGTCGCTCGACCCCGAGGGACTTTCGCACGCTCTCCAGATCCGCTACGTGGGCCTCCGTGCTGTAGTCGCCATCGCTCACTCGCGAACCGCCGGTCCCTCGCTGGTCGTAGGTAACGACGCGCCGCCCCTCGACCAGATCGGCGACATCGCTCAGATAACTCGGCATGCCGGGCCCGCCCGAGAGGAAAACGATGGGGATGCCTTGCCCTCCAGAGTCCGACACCAAGAGCTCCGCGCCGACACTGTCGACCATGACCTGCCGGCCCGGCGAACCAGCCAGTGACTCTCCCCTCACGGCAGTCCGGCCTACCCGGTGAGCAGATCTCCGAGCGGTTGAGCGGGCCCACCTAGGCCGCGTGTGCAGGTGCCCGACTGAAACGCTGGGCGTGCGTTGCGGTGTTTCCTCAGCGGTGGAGAGGGTGTTGTATGAAGGGATGAGTCGGGTGATGGTGGTTCGTTCGTTCATGATTGCTCCGTTCGTGTCTTGTACTGTTCGGTTGTTGACCGGAGGAGGTTCCGGCCGGCCGTGACGGTGTGGTTTTTCAGTGGGCGATGGCGTCGAGAACGTTGAGCCGTCCTGCTCGGCGTGCCGGGAGCCAGGCGGCGATCATGCCCGCTGTGGCGGCGATCAATATCAGGATCGCGATGCTCTGGACCGGGATTGACACGCTTGATGCGAACGAGTCGGGGAGTGCTGTGACGATCCCGGAGCCGAAGAGGATTCCGATGCCGACACCGAGTACGGCGCCGAAGGTTGCGACGACGGCTGCTTCGAATCGGACCATGCGCCGTAGTTGTCGGCGGGTCATGCCGACTGCTCGGATGAGGCCGAGTTCGCGGGTTCGTTCGAATACC
>JAADHX010000251.1 GCA_013151655.1 Actinomycetota bacterium | reverse complement strand
GGCGATCCGCCCGAACCCCAGGAGAAGTGGGAACGCGTCGACAAAAAGCGCAGTGGCTCGAACAAGTTGAAGCAGGAGCGTCCGCCGCGAGTCGAAATCGACCTCGATGCGGCGGATCTCTTGGGCACTGAGACGCAGCGAACTCGGGCCCGCAACCGGGTTCGAGATGCGGCTAGCGCCTTTGCCGCCGAGCGCTTCGAAGACGCTCGACGCATCCTGAAGCCGATGTCGTCCGAACAAGCCCATATCAGCGACATCAGGGAGCTCTACGGCCTCACGCTGTACCGCCTTGGGCGTTGGGCCGAAGCCATAGCCGAACTTGAGGTCGCGGCGGCGATGACGGGTTCGTCCGAGCAGCACCCAGTGCGTGCCGATGCCCACCGTGCGCTTGGCCAGCATCGAGCTGTTGCCGATCTTTGGGAGGAGCTTCGCCAAGATCACCCCGATGCCGATGTCATCACCGAAGGCCGCATCGTGATGGCTGGTTCGAGGGCCGATCAAGGCGACCTTGCCGGCGCAATACGGATCCTCGAACAGGGGCCCATCCGCACCAAATCGCCAAAGGACCATCACCTGCGCCTGTGGTATGCACTGGCCGACATGTATGAGCGCAGCGGCGACTCGCAGCGTGCTCGTCGCGGGTTCGAACGGGTAGAGGCCACCGATCGTGGCTTCGCCGATGTTGGTGCTCGGCTTCGATCTATGCAATAGCGGTTAAGTGTCACAGGGTCATGGAACAATGGTCATGGGCCCAACGGCACCCACTTCCTCTCCAACCATGCACGCACCAACAAAACGGCGTATGCGCGGCAGACGCCGCGGACATAGGCAAGTTGTTGCGAACAAAGAGGAAACACATGACCGCTACCCGCTCAGACACCGATGCATCAACGGCCGACAAAGCGGCAGTCGCCGCGGTGCCAGGTCCAACCGAAGTCGATATCAACACCGCGACCATTGTCGGTACTTTGTCGTCCGATCCAATCGAACGAACCCTGCCATCTGGCGACCAGCTCGTCTCGTTCGAGATCACCACACGGGTCGTTGGCGAGGCCACCCGTTCGGTTCCCGTGGCCTGGACGAGCCCAAAGCCGTCATGGCGTTCGCTAGCAGCCGGCGATCGGGTGGTCGCTACTGGTCAAGTTGTCAGACGGTTCTTTAGGGCAGGAGGGTCCACCGTTAGCCGAACCGAGGTCGTTGCCGAGGCTGTGCAACGCGACCGGCCAGCAGCGCGCCAGCGGATTATAAAACGAGCAAGAGCCAGAATCGAAACCTGAGTTCTCCAGCGCTTGGCTATCGATTGCCGCGTCGCGGACGACGAGAACCCAACGCGCGAAAGATGTTTCTTACGTGGACAGTTTCGCGGGGTATCGTCATACGCCGAATGCCCAGACAGCTACTTCGCCCAAGGACCTGACAATATGACCGACACAGCACCGCGAGAGCTCCCTCTTCAGGAGCTCTCTGAGGTGGTCATCCGTTTCGCCGGAGACTCCGGCGATGGCATGCAACTGACCGGCGAACGCTTTACAAGCGTGTCGGCTGTTTTTGGCAACGACCTTTCGACCTTGCCCGAGTTTCCAGCCGAGATCCGGGCGCCACAAGGCACCCTTGCTGGGGTATCGGCGTTCCAGGTACGGATCTCCGATTTCGCTATCAGCACCCCAGGCGATGCACCTACCGTGCTGGTCTGCATGAACCCAGCAGCCCTCAAGGCCCAACTGCATCACCTTGCCCAGGGTGGGGCAGTAATCGTCAACAGTGATGCCTTCACCGAACGCAACCTCGACAAGGCTGGGTACAAGTCGAACCCGCTCGACGACGGTTCGCTCGTGGGGTACCGGCTTTACCCGGTTCCAATGGCCGAACTCACCAAGACCGCCACCGCCGAGCTTGGCGTCAAACCCCGCGACGCCGAGCGATCGAAGAACTTCTTCGCCCTTGGGCTCATTTCATGGATGTACTCACGACCTACCGAACCAACACTCCAGTGGGTCAAAGACAAGTTCGCTGGGCGCGAGCTCATCGTTGCCTCGAACATCGCGGCTTTTAACGCGGGTTACAACTTCGGCGAAACCGCCGAAGTTTTCGAAGCTCACTACGAGATCAAACCAGCCCAGCTACCCAGCGGCGAATACACCAACGTCAACGGCAATACAGCTCTGGCTTGGGGGTGCGTGGCGGCCGGACAGCTGGCGAACCTGCCGGTGTTCTTGGGGTCATACCCAATCACTCCAGCCACCGACATTCTGCATGAGATGTCCAAGCACAAGAACTTTGGCGTTCGGACTCTTCAGGCCGAAGACGAGATAGCGGCCTGCGGCGCGGCATTGGGTGCTGCCTACGGCGGAGCCTTGGCTTTCACCACGACGTCTGGCCCAGGTGTAGCGCTTAAGGGCGAGACCATCGGGCTCGCTATCAGCCTTGAGTTACCGATGGTGATCATCGACGTTCAAAGAGGCGGCCCGTCCACTGGCCTGCCGACGAAACCAGAAGCCGCCGATCTATTGATGGCGATGTTTGGCCGGCATTCAGAGTCGCCAATGCCAATCGTTGCACCGCAGTCGCCTGCCGATTGTTTCGATGCCGCAATCGAGGCATCGCGTATCGCTTTGAAATACCGCACACCTGTGATGTTGCTGTCAGACGGGTACCTCGCCAACAGCTCGGAGCCATGGCTCTTGCCAGACGTTGCAACGCTGCCGGACATAAGCGTCGATTTCGCTACCGAATACAACGGAACAAACGAAGATGGCGAGGGCATCTTCTTGCCTTACCTCCGCGACCCCGAAACCCTGGCCCGCCCATGGGCGGTTCCCGGTACTCCGAACCTCATGCATCGTGTTGGCGGCATCGAAAAAGAAGACCGCACTGGCAACATTAGCTACGACCCTGCCAACCATGAAAAGATGATCGACCTTCGAGCGGCCAAGGTGGCCGGAGTGGCCAACGACATCCCCGCCCTTGTTGTGCACGGTGACCCCGATGCCGAACTGCTTGTCCTCGGCTGGGGCTCAACTTGGGGCGCGATCGACGCCGCAATCAACCGGGCCACCGACAACGGATACTCCGTCGCATACGCTCACCTTCGCCACCTCAACCCGTTCCCGAAGAACACCGGCGAGGTACTGGCCAACTTTAGAAAAGTGCTCATTCCCGAAATGAACTCCGGACAACTGGCCTTGCTTGTTAGAGCCAAATTCCTCATCGACGCGAAGTCTCTGTCGAAGATCAATGGCGTGCCGTTCACCAGTGGCGAGATTCTCGACGCGATCACCGACGAACTGGGACAGAAGTGACCAACGTGCCTACAACTACCAAAAAGGACTGGTCCACGGACCAAGAGGTGCGCTGGTGCCCAGGGTGTGGGGACTATTCGATCCTCACCGCGGTCCAGATGATGATGCCCGATCTCGGGGTGACCCGCGAGAACACAGTGTTTGTGTCTGGTATCGGCTGCGCGGCCCGCTTCCCGTACTACATGAATACCTACGGGATGCACAGCATCCATGGCCGTTCGCCGGCAATAGCCACAGGGCTGGCCACGGCTCGACCAGACCTCGACATCTGGGTCGTTGGCGGCGACGGCGACATGTTGTCGATTGGTGGCAACCACCTCATCCACGCGCTACGACGCAATGTGAACATCAAGATCTTGATGTTCAACAACATGATCTATGGCCTCACCAAGGGCCAGTACTCACCGACGAGCGAGGTCGGCAAGATCACGAAGTCGTCGCCGTTCGGTTCGGTCGACGCCCCGTTCAACCCGATTAGTTTGGCCTTAGGCGCTGGTGCATCGTTTGTAGCTCGTACTCACGACATGGATCGCAAACACATGACCAAGGTCCTGAGGCAGGCCCACGAACACGACGGTTCGGTTTTCGTCGAGATTCTTCAGAACTGCAACGTGTTCAACGACGGCGCCTGGGACAAAATAACGAAACGCGCCAACCGCGACGCAAACCTCATCGACCTAAGCCATGGCGACCCGATTCAGTTCGGGGCCGACAACGAGTTCGGTGTTGTTGTCGAGAACGCCGAAGCCAAAGTCGTCAACGTGGCCGACGTCGGCGTCGACGCGCTGCTTGTTCATGACGAACATCGCGAAGAGCCTGGTCTCGCCTTCTTGTTGTCTCGTTTGTCGAACCGCCCGGTCAGTCCTACGCCAGTCGGAGTTTTCCGGTCGGTCAACCAACCCGAATACTCAGCCGGCGTCGCCAGGCAACTCGTCGATGCTCAAGCCCAGAACGGCCCTGGCGATCTAGCTGCGATGCTCCGGTCGGCCGGCACCTGGACTGTCGACTGACCGCTGAATAGGCAACGATATGGCTTGGGTCCTCGATCTCGACGGTGTCATCTGGCTAGCGCATCAGCCCATCGATGGCGCCGCCGAGGCCGTATCGAGGCTTAGAACTGCCGGTGAACGGGTTCTGTTCGTCACCAACTTCAGTGCGCTGACTGTTTCCGAAGCCGAACAGAAACTCGCCGACGTCGGTATCGAGGCTAGAGGCGACGTGATCACATCGTCGATGGCTGCTGGCAGCCTGCTTCATCGCGGCGAGCGAGTGCTAGTGGCTGGGGGACCAGGCGTCACCGAGGCCGTGGCCAACAG